>NZ_CEEDEA010000002.1:0-246111 GCF_979253755.1 Methylobacterium sp. AC315 | reverse complement strand
AAAGCAGACTTTAGCCCCCCATCTCGAAGCGGGGGGGGGGCCCCCCCCCCCCAGGCCCGCAGGGTTCCACCCTGCACCCGCACAAGGTCTCGACCTTTTGAACCCTAGCCGAACCCGCGGGTGAAGCTGAGGCGGTGGTGCGGGCTTCGGCCCAACGCCGTCAGGCCAGCCCGGTGCAGGGCCGTGCCGTAGCCGACGTTGCGCTCCCAGCCGTAGCCCGGGTGGCGCTCGGCCAGCCGGCGCATCAGGTCGTCTCGGAAGACCTTGGCGACGATCGAGGCGGCAGCGATCTGCGGCACGAGGCCGTCGCCGCCGATGAGGGCCCGGCCCGGCAGGCCCGGCAGGGCGTCCCGGCCATCGACCAGGACCGGCGCCGCGACCCCGAGGCGCGCCACCGCCCGCGCCATGGCGTCGAGGGTTGCGGCGCGGATGTTGATGCGGTCGATCAGGGCCCGGGAGCCCGCCGCCACGGCGACCCGGGCATGGGTCCGGATCAGCGGCGCCAGATGCGCGCGGACCGGTTCGGGCACGCGCTTGCTGTCGTCGAGGGCTGCCAGCAGGGCCGGTGGGATCGCCGCGGGGTCGAACCAGACCGCCGCCACCACCACGGGGCCGCACAGCGCGCCGCGCCCGACCTCGTCACAGCCGATCACCGCGGGGTAATCCGCGGCCCGGGCCGGATCGAACGGTGGGGTGAGGGCGGGTTGTGTTCGTTTCGCGGGCGGCTGTTTCTGAACGGGCATGATGGCGCCGTCCTGCCATCTGGCGCCGCCGCCGTCACGGCTCAGGCGGCGTTCCGGGTGCTCCGCTCGCCGCCATGCGCCTCGATGATGTTGCCGAAGAACTGGTCGGCGCTGACGTCCCAGCCGCGGCGCAGCGCCTCCTGCCTGCACTCGGCCCGGGACAGGCGCAGCGCCGCGAGGGCCGCCGCACGCAGGTCCTGGTCCAGGATGCCGACCCGGGTCCCGCTCAGCACGTCGTTGGGGCCGGGCACCGGGAAGGCCGCGATCGGCAGGCCGCTGGCCATCGCTTCCAGCAGCACGATGCCGAACGTGTCGGTGAGGCTCGGGAACACGAAGGTGTCGCAGGCGGCGTAGACGGACGCGAGCGCTGCCCCGGTCCGGGTGCCGAGGAAGCGCGCCTCCGGGGCCAGGGCCTGCAGGCGCGCCCGGTCCGGCCCGTCCCCGACCACGACCTTCGTGCCGGGCAGGTCGAGGCTCAGGAAGGCCGCGAGGTTCTTCTCCACGGCAAGCCGGCCGACATACAGGAACAGTGGCCGGGGCAGGCCGGCGAGGTCCGCCGGCGGCGGCTCGCCGGGGGCGGCCGGCCGGAACCGCTCGGTGTCGACCCCGCGGGTCCAGCGCATCAGCTGGGAGAAGCCTCTCGCCTCCAGATCCGCCTGCAGAGAGACGGTGCTGACCATGGTCCCGCGGGCCGCCCCGTGGAAGCGGCGCAGATAAGCGTAGGACCACGCCTCCGGCACCGGGAGGCGGGCGGCGAGGTATTCCGGAAACCGGGTGTGATAGCTCGTGGTGAACGGCAGGCCGTTGGCCAGGCAGTGCCGCCGGGCCGCGAAGCCGATGGGTCCCTCGGTGGCGATGTGGACGTGGCTCGGGCGTTCGGCCGCCCAGCGCTCCGCCACCCGGTCCCGCCCGGCCAAGGCAAGGCGGATCTCCGGGTAGCCCGGCAGGGGCAGGGAGCGGAAATCGGCCACCGAGAGCAGGGCCGTCTCGAAGCCGTGTTCGGGCGCCCGGCGGACCATCTGCTCCAGGGAGCGGACCACGCCGTTGACCTGCGGATGCCAGGCGTCGCTGGCGATGAGGAGCTTCACGCGTGGGGTCCTCACGCCACCGCGCGCCGGCCGTCCACCGGCCGCGGCGCAGCTTCGGTCTCGCGGGCCCGCAGGATGCTGGGATAATGCAGCACCTCGATCCGGCCGTCGTAATGCTCGATCAGGCCGGTGCAGGATTCGACCCAGTCGCCGGTGTTCAGGTAGCGCAGGTCGCCAATCGCCCGGTCGGCGGCGTGGTGGATGTGCCCGCAGATCACCCCGTTCGCGCCCTGGCGGCGTGCCTCCTCGGCCAGGATGGTCTCGAACCGGCCAATGAAGCTTACGGCGTTCTTCACCCGCAGCTTCGCCCAGGCCGACAGCGACCAATAGGACAGGCCGGCCCGCCGCCGGATCCGGTTGATCACGGTGTTGAGAGTCAGCGCCAGGGTGTAGGCGCCGTCGCCCAGATGGGCGAGCCAGGGCGAGTGCCGCACCACCATGTCGAACTGGTCGCCGTGGATGACCAGGTAGCGCCGCCCGTCGGCCGCCTCGTGGATCGCGGTCTCGGCGATCTCGATGCCGCCGAAATTCGTGCCCACGTAGTCCCGCAGGAACTCGTCGTGGTTGCCCGGCAGGTAGACGATCCTGGTGCCCTTGCGGACCTTGCGCAGAAGCTTCTGGACGACGTCGTTGTGCGCCTGCGGCCAGTACCAGCCGGAGCGCAGCTGCCAGCCGTCCACGATGTCCCCGACCAGGTAGACCGTGTCGGCGTCGTAATCCCTCAGGAACGACAGAAGGAGGCCGGCCTGGCAGCCGCGCGTCCCGAGATGCAGGTCGGACAGGAACAGCGTCCGGACCCGGACCGGCATCTCCTCATCCTCGGCCACGTCACCCTCCCGGCGGTCGAACGGTGCCGGGATCCAGAGCGCGATCACGTCTCAGTTTGATGACGCGGGCTTGAATCGCTGTGGGGTGTCTTGGTGCGCCGCAACGGAAGTTCTCAAGTTCCGATAGCTGACGTTGCGATGCACAAAAAATTTTTTTACCGAGATCCCGAAGTTTTTCCGGTTTTGCTTCCCAGCTTCGCCGCCTCATAATACCAGACGACCGGTGGCTCGGCGTGAGCCGGGCCGGACGCGTATAGGAAGGCGGCGAGGGCGGCCAGGGTGCCTTGAGACGAGGCGCCGTAGACCGGGACGGCATTTCGGAGGCGACCGGCGCGGGGGCGCGCCGCGACGCGAGCGGCAAGACGCCGCCTGCCGCTCCGCTGAGCCCCCCGATCCACGGATGACACGGATGGCGTTCGGGGGAGTTGCGGCCCGTGCCGCGCCCGCCGGCACCGCGTGCAGGAAGCTCGAGAAGGCCGCCGAAGGCGCCGAGAACGTTTGAACAAACCAGCGCGGGTCCGCCCGCGCGCAACAGAGTTTTTGGAGGAAACACCATGGCCGCAACCCGGCGCCCCGGTCGCAACCATCTCTTCATCCCGGGCCCCACGAACATCCCGGATCGCGTCCTGCGCGCGATGCACGTGCCGTCCGAGGATCACCGCTCGCCGAGCTTTCCCGAGCTGGTGAAGCCGCTGCTGCAGGATTCCAAGATGGTGTTCGGCTCGACCGCCGGAACCGTCATCCTGTTCCCGTCCTCGGGCACAGGCATCTGGGAATCGGCGCTGTCCAATACCCTGTGCCGCGGCGACAAGGTGCTCACCTCCCGCTACGGCCAGTTCAGCCACCTCTGGGTCGACATGGCCCAGCGCCTCGGCCTCGACGTGATCGTCCAGGACGAGGACTGGGGCGCCGGCGCCGATCCGCAGAAGATCGGGGAGGCCCTGCGCGCCGACAAGGATCACGCCATCAAGGCCGTGATGGTGGTCCACAACGAGACCGCAACGGGCGTCACCAGCGATATCGGCGCGGTGCGCAAGGCGATCGACGCCGCCGGCCACCCGGCGCTGCTGTTCGTGGACGGCATTTCGTCGATCGGCTCGCTGCCGTTCAAGATGGACGAATGGGGCGTCGACTGCGCCATCGCGGGCTCGCAGAAGGGCTTCATGCTCCCGGCCGGCCTCGGCCTGATCTGCATCAGCCCGAAGGCGCTTAAGATCGCCGAGGGCGGCACCGGCCGGAACGACCGGCTCGGCCACGCCTACTTCGCCTGGAAGGACCAGCTGGCCGCCAACGCCACCGGCTACTTCCCCTACACCCCCGTCCTGCCGCTGCTCTACGGCCTGCGCGAGGCCCTGGCGATCGTGAAGGAGGAGGGGCTGGAGAACGTCTACCACCGCCATCACGTGCTCGCCGAGGCGACTCGTCAGGCGGTGGCGGCATGGGGCCTCAAGACCTGCGCCAAGGAGCCGAAGTGGAACTCCGACACGGTCACGGCGATCGTGGTCCCGGAGGGCGCCGACGCCGCCAAGGTGATCAGCCACGCCTACGAGCGCTACAACCTCTCGCTGGGTGCCGGCCTGTCGAAAGTCGCCGGCAAGGTGTTCCGTATCGGCCACCTGGGCGACCTGAACGAGCTGTCGCTGCTGGGTGCCATCGCAGGCGCCGAGATGGCCATGATCGATTGCGGCATCAAGGTCACGCCGGGCTCCGGCGTCGCCGCCGCCTCCAGCTACCTGCGCGAGAATCCGCTTCACAAGGCGTGATTGATGCACGCTGCCGGGGCGGGGCCGGGTTGCCGGCCCCGCCCCGGCGCGCAAGTAAGAACAAGAATCCCGAGGAAGTCGCCCGTTGCCCGAGAGGGGATCTATGACCAAGAAGATCGTGTTCCTGGACCGTGAGTCCCTCGACGCGACGGTCCGACCGTTCAACTTCCCGCACGATTACGTCGAGCACGAATCGACCTGGACGCCGGAGGACACGGTGTCCCGCCTCCAGGGCGCCGAGATCGCGCTGATCAACAAGGTCCCGATGCGGGCCGAGACCCTGAAGCAGCTCCCCGACCTGAAGCTCATCGCGGTGGCCGCCACCGGCACCGACGTGGTCGACAAGGCCCAGGCCAAGGCCCAGGGCATCACGGTCGTCAACATCCGCAACTACGCGTTCAACACCGTGCCCGAGCACGTAGTCGGGCTGATGTTCGCGCTCCGCCGGGCGATCGTGCCCTATGCCAACTCGGTTCGGCGCGGCGACTGGGCGAAGTCCACGCAGTTCTGCTACTTCGACTACCCGATCTACGACATCGCCGGTTCGACGCTCGGCATCGTCGGCTACGGAGCGCTCGGCAAGTCGATCGGCAAGCGCGCCGAGGCGCTGGGCATGAAGGTCCTGGCCTACGACGTGTTCCCGCAGGACGGCCTAGTCGATTTCGAGACGATCCTGACGCAGTCCGACGTGATTACGCTGCATGTTCCGCTCACCCCCGACACCAAGGGGATGATCGGCGCCGCCGAACTCAAGCGGATGAAGAAGAGCGCCATCCTGATCAACACCGCCCGGGGCGGTCTGGTGGACGAGGCCGCGCTGCTGGCCGCGCTGAAGGACGGCACCATCGCGGGCGCGGGCTTCGACGTGGTCGCGCAGGAGCCGCCGAAAGACGGCAACATCCTGTGCGAGGCTGACCTGCCGAACCTGATCGTGACCCCGCACGTCGCCTGGGCCAGCAAGGAGGCGATGCAGATCCTCGCCGATCAGCTCGTCGACAACGTCGAGGCGTTCGTCGCCGGCAAGCCGCAGAACGTGGTCGAGGCTTGAGGCGCGGCGGCTGACGTCACGGCCCGTCATTCCGGGGCGCCGCAGGCGTGCCCGGGATCCAGATCCGCCGACGACGCTAGACCTCGCTCAACCTGCGGTTCTCGGTCCCGGGCTTTGCCGCGCGGCCCCGGGATGACAGGGCGAGTGCATTGAACACGTGATGCCCGCGAACCGGGCAGAGGAATGAAAACATGAAGAAGCTGCTGTTCCTGTTCGACACCGATGCGATGCCGAACGTGTTCGACACGGTGGTCGGCTACGACGGCGGTGCCGACCACATCACCGGCTACGGCGGCGTGACCCCGGAGAATGTCGGCGCCCTGGTCGACGGTACGATCTACACCCGCGGCGGCTCCGAGAAGAAGTCGACGGCGATCTTCGTCGGCGGCGGCAGCATGGCGGCCGGCGAGGAACTGTTCACCGCCGTCAAGAAGCGCTTCTTCGGCCCGTTCCGGGTCTCGTGCATGCTCGATTCGAACGGCTCCAACACCACGGCCGCTGCGGGCGTCGCCCTGGTGGCCAAGGCCGCCGGCTCGCTCCAGGGCAAGACGGCCGTCGTCCTGGCCGGCACCGGCCCGGTGGGCATGCGCTCCGCCGCGCTTCTGGCCGGCGAGGGCGCGGACGTGACCATCGCGGGCCGCGCGCTGGACAAGACCCAGGCCGCCGCCGAGCAGATCAACAAGCGCTTCAAGGTCAACGTGAAGGCCGCCGCGACCCCCGACGAGGCCTCGCGCATCGCGCTCGTGAAGGGCAAGAACCTCGTGTTCACCGCCGGCGCCATCGGCGTCGAGCTGCTGCCGGAGGCCGCCTGGGCGCAGGACTCGGCGATCGAGTTCGTGGCCGACTACAACGCGCAGCCCCCGACCGGCGTCGGCGGCATCGACGTGATGGACAAGGGCAAGGATCGCAACGGCAAGAAGGCGTTCGGCGCCCTCGGCATCGGCGGCCTGAAGCTCAAGCTGCACCGGGCCTGCGTGGGCCAGCTCTTCGAGAGCACCGAGCAGGTGCTCGATGCCGAGGAGATCTACGCGCTCGCCAAGAAGATGGCCTGACGGGAGGGACGCCCATGTCGGACACGCAGCAGGCGCCCGAGACGGCGACCATCCAGACCTTCCTGACGGAACTCGCGAGCGCCGCTCCGACCCCCGGTGGCGGCGGTGCGGCCGCGATCTCCGGCGCCATGGGGGCAGCCCTGGTGTCGATGGTCTGCAACCTGACCATCGGCAAGAAGAAGTATGTCGAGGTCGAGGCCGAACTGAAGGACGTGCTCGCCCGGTCCGAGGGCCTGCGGGTCGTCCTGACCGGCATGATCGGCGAGGACGTCCAGGCGTTCGATGCCGTCATGGGGGCCTACGGCCTGCCCAAGGGCACCGACGACGAGAAGGCGGCGCGCGCCGCGGCGATCCAGTCCGCGCTCCGCACGGCCACCGACGTGCCGCTCGCCTGCTGCCGGGCCTGCCGCGCGGTCATCGATCTCGCCGCGATCACCGCCGAGAAGGGCAATCTCAACGTCGTCTCGGACGCCGGCGTGGCGGTCCTGTCGGCCTATGCGGGCCTGCGCAGCGCGGCGCTCAACGTCTACGTCAACGCCAAGGGGCTCGAGGACCGGGAGTTCGCGGACGAGCGGCTCCGGGAACTCGAAGGCCTGCTCGGCGAGGCGGGAGCGCTGAGCGAGAAGGTCTACGAGGTGGTGAAGGCCAAGGTGAACTGAAACGCGCCGCATCCGCCGCCGCGGACGCAAGTGGTTCGACAGTCGAGGCCGGGTGCATCACGCGCCCGGCCTCGCTGTTTTTCTGCGATGCTGCATTGCAATAGTGGATGCGATTCCTACCGCATCCGCGAAAAAGCCGGCCTGAACCCGCGGCTCAAAAAATTTGACGGGCGTAATCTTCCCACTCAACTAAAGTAGACAGCGTCAAACGGCGGCAACGACCGCGGAGGAGGCGCCGAATGGACGTCCACGAGTACCAAGCCAAGGAGCTGCTCGCGAGCTTCGGTGTGGCGGTCCCGAAGGGCGCCATCGCGTTCAGCCCGGATCAAGCGGTCTATGCCGCCACCGAACTCGGCGGCTCGTTCTGGGCCGTGAAGGCCCAGATCCACGCCGGCGCACGCGGCAAGGCCGGCGGAATCAAGCTGTGCCGGACCTACAACGAGGTCCGCGACGCAGCCAAGGAGCTTCTGGGCAAGCGCCTCGTCACGCTCCAGACCGGACCCGAGGGCAAGCCTGTCCAGCGCGTCTACGTCGAGACCGCCGATCCGTTCGAGCGCGAACTCTACCTCGGCTACGTGCTGGACCGGAAGGCCGAGCGCGTACGCGTCATCGCCAGCCAGCGCGGCGGCATGGACATCGAGGAGATCGCCGCCAACGAGCCGGAGGCGCTGATCCAGGTCGTCGTCGAGCCGGCGGTGGGCCTGCAGCAGTTCCAGGCCCGGGAGATCGCCTTCCAGCTCGGCCTGAACATCAAGCAGGTCTCGGCCGCGGTGAAGACCATCATGAACGCCTACCGGGCGTTCCGCGACTGCGACGGCACCATGCTTGAGATCAACCCGCTGGTCGTCACCAAGGACGACCGGGTGCTGGCCCTCGATGCCAAGATGTCCTTCGACGACAACGCGATGTTCCGCCGGCCGGGCATCGCCGACATGCACGACCCGTCGCAGGGCGATCCCCGCGAGGCGCAGGCCGCCGAGCACAACCTCAGCTATATCGGGCTGGAGGGTGAGATCGGTTGCATCGTCAACGGCGCCGGTCTCGCCATGGCGACCATGGACATGATCAAGCACGCGGGCGGTGAGCCGGCGAACTTCCTGGATGTCGGCGGCGGCGCCTCCCCGGAGCGGGTCGCCACGGCGTTCCGGCTGGTGCTCTCGGACCGCAACGTCAAGGCGATCCTGGTCAACATTTTCGCCGGCATCAACCGCTGCGACTGGGTCGCCGAGGGCGTCATCCAGGCCGCCCGGGAGGTCAAGATCGATGTACCGCTGGTGGTGCGGCTCGCCGGCACGAACGTCGAGGCGGGCAAGAAGATCCTGGCCGACAGCGGCCTCGACCTGATCACCGCCGACACCCTGTCGGACGCGGCCCGCAAGGCGGTCGACGCCTGCGACGCCGCCAAGAAGAACCGCTGAGGGGACACCACGCCATGAGCATCCTCATCGACGAGACCACCCCGATCATCGTCCAGGGCATCACGGGCGACAAGGGCACCTTCCACGCCAAGGAGATGCTCGAATACGGCACGAACGTCGTCGGCGGCGTCACGCCCGGTAAGGGCGGCCGAACCCATCTCGGCCTGCCGGTGTTCAACACCGTCAAGGAGGCGGTCGCCGCCACCGGCGCCACCACGTCGATCACCTTCGTGGCGCCGCCCTTCGCGGCCGACGCCATCATGGAGGCGGCCGATGCCGGTCTGCGGCTGGTCTGCTCGATCACCGACGGCATCCCGGCCCAGGACATGATGCGGGTGAAGCGCTACCTGATGCGCTACCCGCGGGATCGCCGCACCATGGTGGTCGGCCCGAACTGCGCCGGCATCATCTCGCCCGGTAAGGCGATGCTCGGGATCATGCCCGGCCACATCTACCTCAAGGGCAATGTCGGCGTGATCTCCCGCTCGGGGACGCTCGGCTACGAGGCTGCCTCCCAGCTGAAGGAGCTGGGGCTGGGGATCTCGACCTCGGTGGGCATCGGCGGCGACCCGATCAACGGCTCGTCGTTCCTCGACCACCTCGCCCTGTTCGAGACCGACCCGGATACGGACGCGGTGCTGATGATCGGCGAGATCGGCGGCCCGCAGGAGGCCGAGGCCTCGGCCTGGATCCGGGACAACATGTCGAAGCCCGTGATCGGCTTCGTGGCGGGCCTGACGGCGCCGAAGGGCCGCCGCATGGGCCATGCCGGGGCGATCATCTCGGCGGCCGGCGACAGCGCCGCCGAGAAGGCCGAGATCATGCGCTCCTACGGCCTGACCGTGGCGCCGGATCCCGGCTCCTTCGGCCAGACCGTGGCCGACGTGCTCGCCCGGGCGGCGTGACGCCGCGCCCGATGCAAAGCGCGACGTCCTCCCTCTCCCCTCTGCGGGAGAGGGTGGGCCGGCCGTCAGGCCGGGTCGGGAGAGGGGCAGCGCGACGGTAGCGGGTTTCGCGCCCGTCACGCGCTGTCCGGAAGCGTCGCTCCCCTCTCCCGACCCGCTTCGCGGGCCACCCTCCCCCGCAGAGGGGGGAGGGAGTGCGTCGCGCCGACCTTTGAAAAAACGTGCGCCACGAGGTGGCTCCATGACCCGTACCCTCCACGCATCGCCCGGCCTCGCCGAGGCCAGCGCCTTCGCGCCTCCGGTGATCACCGGCACCGCGGCCGAGCAGGCCCTCGACATCCTGTTCCAGGCCCTGCTCGACGTCGCCCGTCGGCACGACCCCGATCTCGAGGCGGTGCTGCACGGCACGGCCGACATCTCTCGGTTCTCGCCGGAGATGCTGGCGCGCGCGCTTCAGGTGCAGGGCATCTGGTTCCACCTGATCTCGATCGCCGAGCAGAACACCGCGATGCGCCGACGCCGCCATGTCGAGCGGACGGAGGGGCGGGCCTCGCTGAGCGGCTCCTTCGCCAAGGTCTTTTCGGACGCCCGCGCCCAGGGCATCCCACCGGAAAAGATCCAGGCGCTGCTCAGCGACCTGCGCATCCGGCCGACGCTCACCGCGCACCCGACCGAGGGCAAGCGGGTGACCGTGCTGGAGAAGTTCCGGCGGATCTACCTGGTGCTGCGCGAGCTGGAGATGCCGCGCTGGACGGACCGCGAGCGCAACGGGCTGATGAACGAGCTGCGGGATCAGATCGAGCTGGTCTGGATGACCGGCGAGCTGCACCTGGAGAAGGCCACCGTCGAGCGGGAGGTCGCCTGGGGGCTGCACTTCTTCGACGAGACCCTGTTCGAGATGCTGCCCGAGACCATGGACACCCTCGAGGAGTCCCTGGCCGAGGCCTATCCCGGCACCCAGTTCCGGGTCCCGCCGTTCTTCCAGTTCGGCTCGTGGATCGGCGGCGACCGGGACGGCAATCCCTACGTCACCGCGGCGGTCACCCGGCAGGCCCTGCACCGCAACGCGCTGGCCTCGCTGAACCGCTACCGCGACGGCGTGCACGAGCTCGGCCGGACTCTCTCGCTCACCGAGCGCGCGCTGCCGCTGCCCGAGACGTTCCGCCGGGAACTCGACCGGCAGCTCGCCGAGAGCGGGCAGGCCCGGGCCATCGCCCGGCGCAATCCCGGCGAGCCGTATCGCCAGTATCTCACCTGCGTCCTGCGCAAGCTCGACGCCACCATCGCCCGCAACGAGGGCCAGCACCCGTCCGGCCCCGATTACGCCAGCGCCGACGGCCTGATCGAGGACCTGCGCACCCTGGAGCGCGGGCTGGACGACGCGAAGTGCGGGGCGCTCGGCCGCGATCTGGTCCGGCCGGTCCGCCGCATGGTCGAGATCTTCCGCTTCTCCACGGTCCGGCTCGACCTGCGCGAGAACACCACCCGGACCACCGACACGCTCCAGGCGCTCTGGCGCCAGCGCAACGGCGACGGCGAGCCTCCGGCGCTCGGCACCGCGGCGTGGCGGCAGTGGCTCGACGCCGAACTGGTGCGGCCCCGGGATCCCGAGCGCTCCTTCGAGAACCTGCCCGACGCCGCCCGTGAGACGCTGGCGACCTTCGCGCTGGTCGCCGAAATGCGCGAAACCCTTGACCGAGAGGCGTTCGGCGCCTTCGTCCTGTCGATGACCCGCTCCGTGGAGGACGTGCTCGGCGCCTACCTGCTGGCCAAGGAGGCCGGCGTGTTCCTCGATGCCGCCGGCCCGGAGATCCGCCCGGAGATCTGCCCGCTCGCGATCGTGCCGCTGTTCGAGACCATCGACGACCTGCGCGCTGCCCCTGCGATCATGCGCGAACTCCTGACCGTTCCGGTGGTGCGCCGCTCGACCCGCTGGCAGGGCGGCGTCCAAGAGGTGATGATCGGCTATTCCGACTCCAACAAGGATGGCGGCTTCGTCGCCGCCAACTGGGAGCTGTACAAGGCGCAGAGCAAGCTCACCCGCCTCGGCCAGGAACTCGGCGTCGGCATCGCGTTCTTCCACGGCCGCGGCGGCTCGGTGAGCCGGGGCGGCGTGCCGACCCACCGGGGCATCATGGCCCAGCCGCCGGGCTCGATCCGCGGCCGGTTCCGCACCACCGAGCAGGGCGAGGTCGTCTCGTTCAAGTATGCCAACCGCGGCACCGCCGCCTACCAGATGGAGCTGCTCGCCGCCTCGGTGTTCGAGCACGCCCTGGCGGGCGACGGCGAGCGGGCGAGTGTCGGCCACGACGACGCCCTTGAGGCGTTGGCCGGCGCCTCGCGGGCGGCCTATGTCCGGCTCCTCCAGACCGACGGGCTGGTCGACTACTTCCAGTCGGCGAGCCCGCTCGACGAGATCGCGCTCCTGAATATCGGCTCGCGCCCGGCACGCCGGTTCGGCGCCCGCTCGCTCTCGGATCTCCGGGCGATCCCCTGGGTGTTCGCCTGGTCGCAGAACCGGCACGTGATCACGGGCTGGTACGGCGTCGGCTCGGGGCTCGCGAGCTTCCTCGAGGTGCGCGGCCCGGACGGCGAGGCGACTCTGAAGCGCCTGTTCCAGGAATCCCGCGTGTTCCGCCTCGTCCTCGACGAGGTCGAGAAGACCCTGATGATGGTCGATCTCGACATCGCCCGGGCCTATGCGGGCCTCGTCCAGGATGCGGGGGTCCGGGACCGGATCTTCTCGATGATCGAGGCCGAGTACGCGCTCACCCGCGAGATGGTGCTGCGGGTGAGCGGCGGAACCGAGCTGGCCGAGCGCTTCCCGCTGTTCCGCGACCGGCTGAAGGGCCGGCTGCCGACCATCAACCAGGTCGGCCGCGAGCAGGTCGAGCTGCTGGCCCGCTACCGGGCCGAGACCGACGAGGACCGGCGCGAGGCGGTGAAATCCGCCCTGCTCCTGTCGATCAACTGCATCGCGGTCGGCTTCGGCTCGACCGGGTGAGGTGGGGTGCACTGTCTGAGCCCGACACCTGACCCATCTTGTTCCCGGAGGGCGATCCCTACGCACCCCGGCGGCACCAGAACCGTCACCAGGAGAGAGAAACACCCATGAGCTTCACGCTGATCCAGCAGGCCAAGCCGCGCCTGCATCGCTCCGAACTCGCCGTCCCGGGCTCGAACCCGACCTTCATGGAGAAGTCGGCCCAGTCGACCGCCGACGTGATCTTCCTCGACCTCGAGGATGCGGTCGCCCCCGACGACAAGGAGAAGGCCCGCACCAACATCATCCAGGCTCTGAACGACCTGGATTGGGGCACCAAGACCATGATGATCCGCATCAACGGTCTCGACACCCACTACATGTACCGCGACGTGGTCGACATCGTCGAAGCGTGCCCGCGGCTCGACATGGTGCTGATCCCCAAGGTCGGCGTGCCGGCCGACGTCTACGCGATCGACGTGCTGGTCACCCAGATCGAGCAGGCCAAGAAGCGCGAGAAGCAAATCGGCTTCGAGGTGCTGATCGAGACCGCGCTCGGCATGGCCAACGTCGAGGCGATCGCCCAGTCCTCGAAGCGCCTCGAGGCGATGTCCTTCGGCGTGGCCGACTACGCCGCCTCGACGCGCGCCCGCTCCACGGTGATCGGCGGCGTCAACGCCGACTTCTCGGTGCTCACCGACAAGGACGAGGCCGGCAACCGCCAGACCCATTGGCAGGACCCGTGGCTGTTCGCCCAGAACCGCATGCTGGTGGCCTGCCGCGCCTACGGCCTGCGCCCGATTGACGGCCCGTTCGGCGATTTCTCCGATCCGGACGGCTACAAGTCGGCGGCCAAGCGCTGCGCCGCGCTGGGCTTCGAGGGCAAGTGGGCGATCCATCCCTCTCAGATCGACCTCGCCAACGAGGTGTTCACGCCGTCCGAGGCCGAGGTCACCAAAGCCCGCCGTATCCTGGAGGCCATGCAGGAGGCCGCCAAGGCCGGCCGCGGCGCCGTCTCCCTCGACGGCCGCCTGATCGACATCGCGTCGATCCGCATGGCCGAGGCGCTGATCGAGAAGGCGAATGCCATGAAGGCGTAATCTCTATTAGGTCTTCGTTGGGTCCTGGGGGCTTTCCAGGACCCAATCTTCACTGTTGTCAATTTTATTGGCGGTCGAAAATCGACGCATCTAGCGGATTGGGCAAATTCAGGTCAGGCAAGCGCTGAATTCGAGCTTTTGCGCATTCAAATTCTGTGTTTTCGACAACGATGTGCGCGGCGGCTTTCGGGTCGCAATGAGTTTCGTAAATTGCGTAGGCGGGTTGATAGCGATCGCGATAGATTGCTTCGGCTTCCAGGTGACCTCCAAGGCGTTTCGCATCCCGATCCACACCGCGGACACGTGCTAATTCTTCCGGTACATCGACGAAAATGATAAGATCCCATTCGCACTGCAATTCCGGCCGCTGCAGGAAGGTGCCATCCACGATCAGGACGTCGGTGGCTTCGGCCTTATAAGGCGGCATATCGATGGGTTTATCGAGTTCAAGATCGAAATTTCCCGTTCGATACAACAGGTCGCCCTGCGGGCCGAGTGGGCGCAAGAGTAAACCTTTCACCGCAGTCAGATCCCGCGCATCATAATAGTATCCTTCGGCTGACCTGCGGCCACGCGCATAGCGTTCGGCCCGCGGAAGATGAAAGCCGTCGATGCTGGTTCGAATGACATGGCGACCATGTACCCGCGCCTCGGTCGCGATCTCGTCGGCGAAAGTTGTCTTACCAGAGGACGTCCTACCGTCGATCGCAATGCGCAGCGGGTGACTCAAACGTAGATCTAGGATTGCACGTACGATTGCGTCTATCGCTTGGCTGCGCATCTCGGCCTCGTTGGCTCGGCCCGCTGCCGGCGCACGATCGAAGATTTGGTTCCGCAGTCCCCCCGCGGGCCGATCTCTTCCGTATGCGCTGCTTGTGTCAGAATGGCTGCGTGTCCGGCAGCCGCGCGGCCGTCATCTCGGACGGGGTCGGGTCGCGATAGACCACGATCCCGTTCGACCGGTCGGCCGCGATCAGGCCGAGGCGGCTGAATGCATCGAGCCAGCCGTCCATCGGCCAGAAGCCGTGGCGGGCGTGGAAGCGGCCGGCATTGGCGACGATATCGCGAAAATGCTGGAGCGGCGGGTCGTAGCTCGCATGGTGCTGATGGTAGGCTCGCGGGCCGCCGAGGAACAGGATCGGCACCCCGGCCGCATCGGCCCGGAACGCGAGGTCGGTATCCTCGGCCCCATAGCCGGAGAACGATTCGTCGAAGCCCCCGATCCGGTCATAGGTCGCGGCCCGCACCGCGAAGGCCAGCGACCAGAACAGGCCGGGCTGGGGCGCCGGCGCCACGAGGCCGGGCTGCGGAAAGGCGCGCACCGGGTGCGGATGCCCGAGCCGGTCGAGGTCGGTCTCCCGCCAGCCATCCGTGACCGCGCCGGCCGGCAGGTAGCCGATCTCGCAGCAGATCAGGGCGTCATGCTCGGCCACTGCGCCCGACAGGCCGGCGACCAAGCCGTTCGACGGGATGCAATCGACGTCGAGGAAGATCAGCGTGTCGGTGCGGGCTGCCCGGCGCCCGACGTTGCGCGCAGCCGCAAGCGGCAGGCCGTCCCGTCGGAACGGGACGCGCGCGATGGGAAACGGCAGGTCCGGCAAGGGCGAGTCGTCGCCGCCGATCTCGACCACGATGCAGGCGTCTGGCGGGGCACCGCGCGCGAGGCCTTCGAGCAGACGGGCGAGATGCGCCCCCCGGCCTTTGTTCAGGGTGATGACCGTGGTGCTCACGCCGCGTCTCCGGCGCGCAGCACGTCGAGCCGGTACTTGTCGGTCCGGGCCTGATGCAGCAGCTCTGCGAACGGCGCGGCTTGCGCAATGAAGCTCTCGGCGGCCTCGTCGCCCGATTGCGGATAGTCCGTCTCGCCGATCCAGTGGACCAGCATCAGGTCGCCGCCGGGCTCGATCGCGTCGCCGGCACGCCGGACCAGCGCGGCGAGGTCGGGCGGGGCGAGGAAGTACAGGAACTCGGCCAGCACGATCAGGTCGAACCGGCCCTCCGGCCAGTCCGCCGGGAGCGCGCCCTGGCGGATCTCCACGCTCGGCCGGTCGGCACAGCGCGCGCGGGCCGCCTCGACCGCGGCAAGGACCGGATCGGCCGCGAGCAGCCGTTCGCAGCGTTCGGACAGGGCGCGGGTGAACACCCCGATCGCGCAGGCCGGCTCGAAGGCGGAGCGGTAGCGCGGCCTCGGCAGTGCCGCCAGCGTCGCGGCGTACTTGTCCCGCTCGTAGGCCGAACTCGTGAACTTCCACGGATCCGGATCGCTGGCATAGATGCCGGCAAAGTAATCCTCCGGGAGGGTCTCGGTTCGCCGGCTCATGCGGGAATCCTGACGAAGCGCTCGTAGGGGCCGCAGAGCCGCGCGATCATGGCGGGCTCGAGGCGGAACCCCTGGGGATCGTCCGAGATCAGGTCGGTGGTCTGCGACGCGTGCGCCGCCACCGCCCGGGTCTTGGTCTCACGATGGGCCGAGACGTCCAGGCGCAGGCCATCCGGAGGCGGGCCGACCTCGGTCTCCGGCGGCAGCGTCCAGCCCCAGACCGGGTATTCGTAGACCACGACGCCTGGCATCTGCCGCCGGGCCAGTCCGACGATGGCGGCGGCCGCCTTGTGGTCGCAATGGGGATCGTGTCGCCAGGTCACGAAGACCGCGCCGGCACCGCACCGGGCCGCGGCCTGCACCACCGCGTGCGCCGCGGCTTCAGCCTCGGGGCCGTCGCTCGGCACATGCGCGTCGGGCAGGCGCAGAAAGGTCACGTCCGCCGCCGCGAGGCCGAGGATCGACACCGCCCGGAGCGTCTCCGCCTCGCGCAGGGTGCGCAGCGCCGCGGGCGGGTACAGGCGGGAATAGGTGTGCGAGCCGCACCCGTCGCTCACGACCACGAGATGCACCGGCCGTCCCGCCGCGCGGGCCGCCGCGATCAGGCCGCCGCAGCCCAGGCTCTCGTCATCGGGATGGGGCGCGACCACGACAAGGCCGCCCCGCTCCACCAAGGTGGAGAGATCCGCCACCGGCAGCGCGTCGGAGGCGGTCAGGAAGGCGTCGGCCCGCATCAGCGTGCCCCCGTCGCGGAGGCGCCCGGGGCACCGTTGCGGATCGTGGGGCTGGCGTGAACGGTCACGGATCGCTCCTGGGACGGCGAGCAGGTCTTGCCCTCCGGCTATCGGCCCCGGCGGCTGAACGCGCCATGAGCGGCGCCGTCCGCGGCGGGCTCTACCGATCGTTCTCCGTGGTGAGCGCGCCGAGCCGGACGCCCTCGTCGGCCTTGGCCTGGGCCGCCAGATGGACACCGGGATTCGGCACGTCGTCGAACACCGCGCCCGCCGTGCAGAGCGCGCTGCGCAGGGCTTCGATCTGCCCGCTCGGCGGGTCGCCGTAGCCGCTCTCGAAATCGCGCACGAACCGCTCGTCGAGGCCGACCTTGGCGGCGAGTTCCGCCTCGGACCATCCGAGCAGCCCCCGGGCCGCCCGCGACTGCGCCGGGCTCATCGCCAGCGTGCTCGCCCCGGCTTGGCCGCCCTCGTCCGATCCTGCCACGTCGTCCTCCACCCGTCGTTGGTCCCTTTCGGGATGATCGACAACGATATCGGTCGCCGATCGTTTCCGGGCACCGCGCGATGCGCCACGACCATAATTGTGCTGAAATTCCGTCGCATGCGCCGGGGTGTATGGATTCGGGGCGACCACGCCGTGCGACTCAGGGGGGAGTCGGGCGGCCGTCGCGTCCCCTGGATGGACGATGGACTGGGCGCCGTGCGCGCACGATGAGGGCGGAACGATGAGAGCGGTGCTGATCGCTACCCTGGCCTGTGCCGTGATGGCCGTGGACCTGACTGCCGCCACGCAGGCCCAAGCCCAGATGGGCGGCGGAGCGCCCACGGGCTTCGGCCGAGGCAACCGCCGCCCCGGCGGCGAGGAAGAGAAGAAGCCGCAATACGTGCCCGGCACGAAGGCGAGCGAGAAGATCTTCCCGCTCGACTCGACCTGGACGGCGGTGAGCCTCAACGGCAAGCCCTTCACCGGCGGCGACCGTCCGAGCTTCATCATCGACAAGCAGTACCGCGCCCGCGGCTACGGCGGTTGCAACACCTTCGCGGCGACCGCCTTCCCGCTCAAAGATCAGCACCTCGCGGTCGGTCCCCTCGCCCTCACCAAGAAGAGCTGCGACAAGGGTCTCGCGGCCACCGAGCAAGCGTTCTTCGTCGCCCTGCGCACCGCGGCGGTGTGGGACCTGGTCGGCTCCCAGCTGGTGCTGAAGAGCCCGAACGGCGAGCTGAAATTCGACCGGGCGCTCTGACCGCCCAATCTGCCGGGTCGGCGGTCGTTTGAGCGGCGGGACGGTTCCCGCCGTCTCCGCTCCTGGGGTTTCCGCCGGCTCGGGCAACGCGGAATAGGGCGGGCCACGTCGGCCGGCTTAAGGCCGAATTCACCACGCTGCACGAACGCCGCCCACGATTCAGACGCCCTTGAGGGCGATCGGGATTTTCTCCTCGGGTATCGAGGAGACGGCGCATGGCAGTCGGTATCGGGTTGAGGGATCGGGTGCCGCTGCGCCCTGGCGTCTCGAGGCCTCTTCGCTTCACCGCGCCGCCCGCGATCCATTCCGGGGCGCTCTGGCTTGCTGCCGCTGCACCGATCCTGGCGACGGTGCTGCTGATCGCGCGGCTCGCCGCGTGACGGTCGGGAGCCGTTGCGCCCGCATTACCGGCACGTCGCGCTCACTCCGTGTCGCGCGTCTCCCGATCCTCGTCGCCGTCTGACGGCGCGGTCAGGTCGGCCGAGTCCCGGCCGTGCAACAGCACCGGCGGAAACAGGGCGGCCAATCCGGCCGCAACCCCGTACAGAATGGGATCCGCGTTCAGACCGGCATGCGGCGGGTTGAGATCGTCGTTGATCATGCTGTTTGCTTCCGGTCTCGCGCTTGCGCGAGTAACGGTCCGCGTTGTCGAGGTGACTCGTGAGCTGTTTGAGCACGGTCAATGCCGGGTTCCGCGTTTCGTTGCCGCAGGCCGACGTTTTTTTTCTCGGCGATGACTTCTGATCCTTCGTCGTGCCCGGATCGGATCATGCCGACATCTCAGCCGCGGCTTCGGAGAATCGGTCCGGATGTAGCGCCAGGGATCCGGCAGGCGGCTGGCACGACGCTGAGGATCACCGCGCTCGGGCAGCGCGCCCGGCAGGTCTCGGCGGCATCGATCTGATCGCCCCCGCAGGCATCCGCGAAGCAGAACGTCGCGAGGTCCTCGCAGGTGGCCCGAAAGCCGCCCCGTCGGACGCCATCGTGCCAGTCCGCCGCGTCGGCCGATTGCGCGAGCAGCAGGCCGGCGAGCCCGATCGATGCCGTGATCCGCTTCAAGCCCGCGCCTCGCCCCCGGTTGCAGCGCCAGCCTAGCACTGGCAGGCGACCCGGACCTGTGCCATTCCGGCGACAGGCGATGCCCATCGTCGGCCGCGTCGCTCCCGAGACATCAGCACCGCGACGGAAGCCAACCATGCCGCTCTACGCCCTCGACGACCACGCCCCGGAGCTGGCCGATCCCGCCCGGGTCTGGATCGCGCCGGACGCCCAGGTGATCGGCCGGGTCCATCTCGGGCTCGATGTCGGCATCTGGTTCGGTGCGGCTCTGCGCGGCGACAACGAGCCGATCCGCATCGGCGACCGCACCAACGTGCAGGAGGGCGTGATCATGCACGTCGATCCCGGTTTCCCGCTGACGATCGGAACGGATGTCACGGTTGGCCACGGTGCCATCGTCCACGGCTGCACGATCGGCGACGGCAGCCTCATCGGCATGGGCGCGACGGTGCTGAACGGCGCCAGGATCGGCCGGGGCTGCCTCGTCGGGGCCAACGCGCTGGTGACCGAGGGCAAGGAATTTCCGGACAACAGCCTGATCGTCGGGTCGCCGGCCAAGGCCGTGCGCACCCTCGATCCCGAGGCCGTGGAGGGTCTGCGGCAGGCGGCCCTGCGCTACGTCGAGAATGCCCGGCGCTACAAGGCCGGCCTGCGCCGCATCGACGGGTGAAGGCGGTGCGCCGGCTTACCGATCGGGTTTGTCAGTAAGCGCCTGAAATACTTCCCTCTGCGCGGGGGAGGGTGGGCCGGCCGTCAGGGCGGGTCGCGCCGAAGTTCTGCAAGAAGGGCAACGCGACGGCGCAGGATTTCACGCCTGCCGCGACCTCTCCTCTCCGGGAGCCACCCTCCCCCGCAGAGGGGGAGGGGAGGGCCCAGTCTACCTGTCGTCGAAAAAATTACTTCTTGGCCTTGGCCCGCTCGATCGCTTCCTCGATCAGCCGGTGGGCCTCTTCCTTGTCGCCCCAGCGGACGAACTTCACCCACTTGCCGGGCTCCAGATCCTTGTAGTGCTCGAAGAAGTGCTGGATCTGCTGGATCGTGATGTCGGGCAGGTCGGTGTAGTTCTCGACGCGGTCGTAGCGCTTGGTCAGGTGGCGGGATGGCACCGCGATGACCTTCTCGTCCTCGCCGCCCTCGTCCTGCATCACCATCACGCCGACCGGGCGGGCGCTGATGATCGCGCCCGGCAGCACCGCGCGGGTGTTGGCCACGAGCACGTCGCAGGGATCGCCGTCGCCCGACAGGGTGTGGGGGATGAAGCCGTAATTCCCGGGGTAGAACATCGGCGTATAGAGGAACCGGTCGACCACCAGCGCCCCGGACTCTTTGTCCATCTCGTACTTGATCGGCTCGCCGCCAAGCGGCACCTCGATGATGACGTTGACGTCGTGCGGGGGCTTCTTGCCGAGCGGGATGGCGTCGATGTTCATGGCGTATCGCTTCCGGGATGCGGTCTGCACCGCTTCCCGGATCTCTTAGATGCCTGGCCCCGCGATGCAAATCAGTATCGGTGCGGGGCCGGCGACGAGTCCCAGGAAACGTTAGCTGAACAGGTATCCGACTTTGGGCAGGGCGACGCCCGCGACCCGGTCCATCACCCGCGGCCCGGCCCGGCCCCCGAGACCCTCGTAGAAGGCGCCGGCCCGGTCGTTGTCCTCCAGGCTCCACACGCCCAGCTGGGTCAGCCCGTGATCGACGAGATCGTTGCGCACCGCCTTGAACAGGCGGCGTCCGAGGCCGATGCCCTGGTATTCCGGCAGCAGGTAGAGCTCGTCGATTTCGGCTTCCGTGCCGAGCGCCCGGCTGCGGGTGCGCCCGTAGGCGGCGTAGCCGACCACCCGCTCGCCGGTCTCGACCAGCGCGATCGGGCGGCCCCGGCGTAGTGCGCTGCGCCACCACGGCCGGTCGCGCCCGGCAATCAGCCGCTCGAGCGCCACGCCGGGTATGATGCCGCGATAGGCCTCGCGCCACGACGCATCGAACACCGTCGACAGGCTGCCGAGGTCGGCCTCGCGAGCCCGGCGGATGCTCGTGGTGCGCGTGCTCATGGGCTTCCGGCCTTCCCCCTTGCGACCTGCGGATAACCCGCGCGGTCCGCCCAGGTTCGATCCCGATCCGGGCAGAGTGAAGGCAAGATCGACGCCGTTTTTTCGGAACTTTCCGGTGGGGGTGGGGAAAGGCCGCGATCGGGCGGTCGGACGGATGAATTGCCGGGCTTCCGGGGGGCTGGTAGAGCCGGCTCCCGATTCCGCGGCAGCCTCATCGTGTTCAACCGCTTCCTCAAGCCCGAGACGCGCTACGCGCGCCGCATGGCCCGGATCGCTCGCTTCGAGCGGCCGATCGCCGGCCCCGGCGACCGGCTGAAGGCCTGGGCGAACATGCTGCTGATCGATCACGGCGTGTTCCGGCTGGCCTATCTCAACCGACACCGGGTGGGCACGGGCCGGATCTGGCGCTCAGCCCAGCCCGGCCCGCACCAGCTCGCCCGCTTCCGGGCCGAGGGCGTCCGCACGATCATCTCCCTGCGCGGCGGGCGCGAGCACGGCTCGTGGCCGCTGCAGCGCGAGGCGTGCGAGCGGCATGGGCTCACGCTGGTGGAGTTCGTCCTGCGCTCCCGCGAGGCACCCGACCGGGACACCCTGCTCCGCGCGAAGGCCTTCTTCGCCGACATCCAGTACCCGGCGGTGATGCACTGCAAGTCGGGCGCCGACCGGGCCGGGCTCGCCTCGGCGCTCTACCTGATCCTGCACGAGGGCCGCCCGGTGGCCGAGGCCGCCCGCCAGCTCTCGGCCCGCTACGGCCATCTCCGCTTTGCCAAGACCGGCATCCTCGACGCATTCTTCGCCCGGTACCTGGTGGAGGGTGAGGCGAGGGGCATCGATTTCCTGACCTGGGTCGAGACGATCTACGATCCGGAGGCGCTCAAGCGCGACTTTCGGCCGGGGTTCTGGTCGGACCTCGCCGCGGATACGGTGCTGCGGCGGGAGTGAGGCCGCCCTAACGTCGTTTGTCCTGCGCCCTGACGTAGCTTTTGAGCACCGCGTTGATCCGCGATTGGTAGCCCTTTCCGGCGCTCCGGAAATGCCGCAGCACATCCGAGTCGAGGCGTAGCGTGATTTGCTCCTTCGTCTCGACGGTCGACGGTGAAGCCTCGTCCCAGAAGCCCGGCGGAATTAATCCGACATCGGGGTCGGCTGCGGCTCGCCGCTCGATCTCCGCGTCATCCAAGACGTTGAACGCCGGGCTGAGCGGCTCTGCCGCGGGCATGTCGGTATAGTTGTCAAACCGGACGGTCGCCGCCCGCTCTGGTACGCGCCTCTGCGTAGACTTGCCTGTCATGGCGGCTCGCCTTCCATGCCGAGATGATGCGGATGTCGCCCGCCCGCTGAACGTAGACCACCCGCAGCACAGCATCATCGTACAGACCCAGTGCGATGAACCGACGCTCGCCATAGTCGCGGCGCGTGTCTTCGCGGGTCAGCCTAAAACCGCGAAAGATCTCGGCCGCTTGGCGGAATCCGATGAGATGCTTGGCTTGGTTCGCCGCATCCTTCTCGGGCTCCCACTGAAAGCCATTGGTGTAGCGTAGTTACGGATTGTCGTTACTGTAAGACCCATCC
This sequence comes from Methylobacterium sp. AC315, assembly GCF_979253755.1. Classification (NCBI taxonomy): domain Bacteria; kingdom Pseudomonadati; phylum Pseudomonadota; class Alphaproteobacteria; order Hyphomicrobiales; family Methylobacteriaceae; genus Methylobacterium; species Methylobacterium sp. AC315. The sequence continues at coordinate 223,548 of NZ_CEEDEA010000002.1, read as the reverse complement.
CGCAGACGCCCTCCAGATGCCTTTACTCCGCCGCCGGCCGCGCGGCCTCGCGGAACGGGTGGGCCGGGTAGGTGCCGACCACCCGCAATTCGCGGGAGAAATAGCCGAGTTCGTCGAGCGCCCGGGCGAGGCCCGGATCCTCGGGGTGGCCGTCCACCTCCGCGTAGAACTGCGTGGCGGTGAACTCGCCGTCCATCATGTAGCTCTCGAGCTTCGACATGTTGACGCCGTTGGTCGCAAACCCGCCCAGTGCCTTGTAGAGCGCGGCCGGGATGTTGCGGACGCGGAACACGAAGCTCGTCACGCACGGGCCGGCCCCGGCCGCGGCCGGCTCGGGATCGGGGGAGAACACCACGAAGCGGGTGGTGTTGTGCGCCTCGTCCTCGACGTCGCGCTCCAGGATGTCGAGGCCGTAGACCTCGGCGGCGAGCGCGGGTGCCAGGGCGGCCCGGCTCGGGTCCCCGATCTCCGCGACCTCGCGGGCCGCGCCCGCCGTGTCGCCGGCGACCACGGCCTTCACGCCGAGCCGCCGGACGATCCGTCGGCACTGTCCGAGCGCGTGGACATGGCTGTGCACGGTCCGCACCGCCTCCAGCGCCGTGCCCGGCAGGACCATCAGCTGAAAGTGGATCGGCAGGAAGTGCTCGGCCACGATGTGCAGCGGCGAGGTCGGGATCAGGTGATGGATGTCGGCCACCCGGCCGGCGATCGAGTTCTCGATCGGGATCATGGCCCGCCGGGCCCGGCCCTCCGTGACCGCCGCGAAGGCGTCCTCGAAGGTGGGGCAGGGCAACGGCGTCCAGTCCGGAAAGGCCTGCGCACAGATGATGTGCGAATTGGCCCCGGGCTCGCCCTGGTAGGCGATGGTGCGGTCGGTGATGGGCGTCGGTGCGTTGGTCATGCGTTCAGTTCAGGCGTCGGGCCTGGAGCAGGGCGCGGGCGCGCTCCAGGTCGGCTGGGGTGTCGACGCCGAGCGGCAGGTCGTCGACGATGACGGCATCGATGCGCATACCGGCTTCCAGCGCCCGCAATTGCTCCAGCTTTTCCCGCGTCTCCAGCTCGCCGGGGGGGAGGGCGACGAAGCGGGTCAGCGCGGAGCGGCGATAGGCGTAGAGGCCGATATGATGCCAGAGCGGGCCGTCGCCCCAGGGGGCGCGGGCGCGGGTGAAGTAGAGCGCGCGCAGCCGCCCCGGGCCGACCTGATGGCCCACGAGCTTGACCACGTTGGGGTTCTCCGCCTCGTGCGGATCGGTGATCGGTGCGCAGAGCGTGACGATGTCCACCGTGCGGTCGGAAAGCGGGCCGATCGAGGCCCCGATGATCGCCGGGTCGATGGTCGGCAGGTCGCCCTGCACGTTGACCACCACGTCATGGTGCCCCGCCGGATCGACGCTCTCCAGCGCCTCGGCGAGGCGGTCCGAGCCTGATGGGTGGTCGGCCCGGGTCATCACCGCGATGCCGCCGGCCGCCTCGACGGCGTGGGCGATCGCGGCCGTGTCGGTCGCCACCACCACCGGACCGATCCCGGCCTCCATGGCCCGCCGCCAGACATGGACGATCATCGCCTCGCCGGCGATCTCGGCCAGCGGCTTGTTCGGCAGGCGCGTCGCGGCGAGGCGGGCCGGGATCAGCACGAGGGGATCGGACATGAAGGGCTCGGACCTGAGGCTGAGGCGTCCGCCAGCGAAGCGCGGGTGCTTAGCAGGCCTGCTCCGGGTTGTCGTCCCTTGCGGGACCGGGGCGCCGGGCCACACGATCCGGCAAAATGATGCCGCCGGGTAACAAGCTCGGCGATTTGGAACGCGCGTTTCGCCCCGCGACGGAACGTATCCCCCCACCGGCATTGTCAAGATCGTGCCGGAACGGCTAAGCACCCTTGAAATCTTCCAAGGTCCTGTGTCCCGGCGTGCCTGCCTGTGACGGGCATGGGCAGATCGAGAGAAGAGCATGAACTCGTTCGAGGTGAACAAGGTTCTCGGCGCCGTCCTCGGCGCCTTATTGTTCGCGGCCGGATCGGGTTTCGTCGCCGAGCTGATCTACCATCCGAAGCCGGCCGGCAAAGCCGGCTACGACCTGCCCGAGCCTGAGCCGCAGACCGCCGCGGCGGCACCGGAGGCCAAGGTCGAGCCAATCGCCGTCCGGCTCGCCAGCGCCAACGTCGAGAAGGGCGAGGCCGGCACCAAGGCCTGCCATGCCTGCCACAACTTCGAGAAGGGCGGCCCGAACAAGGTCGGCCCGGATCTGTACGGCGTGGTCGAGCGCCCGAAGGGGGGGCATGCCGGCTTCGAGTACTCGGCGGCCCTGAAGGAGAAGGGCGGCACCTGGACCTACGACGATCTGGACGCGTTCCTCACCAACCCGAAGGCCTACGCCAAGGGCACCAAGATGGCCTTCGCCGGCATCGCGTCGCCGCAGGACCGGGCCAACGTCATCGCCTACCTGCGCAACAACGCCGACAGCCCCAAGCCTCTGCCCGCCGTCGAGAAGAAGGAGGCGAAGCCCGAGGCCGCTCCGGCCGCCGCCAAGCCCGAGGACAAGCCCGCACCCGCGCCGGCGTCCGAGGAGAAGCCTTCGGCTGCCAAGCCCGCGGCCGGAAAGGGCTCCGAGGGCAAGGACAGCCCGGCCAAGCCCGCCGACACCAGCACGGCCAAGCCGGTCGAGGAGAAGTCCGCCGGCAGCCCCCGGGCGCCGAGCGAGTCGAGCGACCGCAACGCCCCGGCTCCGCCGGCCGGTGCTCATGACGGCGACCAGCACGGCACGCCGTCGAGCCTGATCCCGGCCGAGCCGACGGCGCCGTCCGCCCCGGCCGCCAAGGAGCCGCCGGCTCAGGCCAACCCCGAGGCGGTGGATCGCGCCAAGGACCTGGAGGTCGACGGCCCGACCAAGGACCAGAACGCGCCCCTGCCGACGCCGAAGAACTAGCGGCGACCCGGCCGGGCGTTCAGGCCCGGCCTTTGCCTTGAGGCGTCCGCGACCCGATCTCCGTTCGGGTCAGACACCGATAAGGATTCCGCTTGCCCGATCGAAGTCCGGAACCGGCAGCGCGCCGGGCGCCCCTGCCGCTGCTGGTCGGCGTGACCATGACCGGCACGGTGGCGCTGCACATCTTTGTGCCCGCGCTCGCCTCCGCCGCTGCCGACCTCGGCATCACGACGGCCGCCGCGCAACTCACCATCACGGTCTACCTGATCGGGCTCGCGGGCGGCCAGCTGCTGTACGGGCCGCTCTCCGACCGGTTCGGGCGGCGTCCGATCCTGATCGGCGGGCTCGGCCTCTACCTCGCCGGGCTGCTGCTGGCGATCCCGGCTCAGAGCATCGGCGTGCTCCTGGTGGCGCGTGTTCTGCAATCGCTCGGGGCCTGCGGCTCCCTGGTGATCGGCCGGGCCATGGTGCGGGACGTCTCGACCCGGGAGGACGCGGCCCGGAAGCTCGCGATCCTCACCACCGCCATGACGCTGACCCCCGCTCTGGCCCCGGCGATCGGCGGGGTGGTGAACGAGGCCTTCGGCTGGCGCGCCGTGTTCGTGGTGCTCGCCGGGATCGTCGCGGTGCTCGGCGCCCTCGTGGTGTTCACCCTGCCGGAGACCAATCGGCACAAGGTGGCTCTGCCGGGACTCGTGGCGATCCTGGCGGGCTACCTGCGGCTGGTGAAGGTACCCGTGTTCCGCGCCTATCTGGTCGCCGGGGCCTGCGGCGGCACCAGCCTCTACGCGTTCCTGGCGGTGGCGCCGTTCCTGTTGGTGGACCGGCTCGGGCGCTCCTCGCAGGAGGTCGGGTTCGATTGCCTGATCGTCGTGTTCGGCATGGTCGGCGGCGCCGTGCTGGCGAGCCGGCTCGCGACCCGGGTGCCGATCCGCAAGGCGGCTCGCAGCGGCAACCTGCTCTGCATCGCGGCGGCGCTGGCGCTGCTGCTGGTCGACCGGAGCGGGATGCTCGGCGTCGTGACCCTGATCGTGCCGCTCTTCGCCTACGCGGTCGGGGTCGGCCTGCTCAGCCCCAACGCGGTGGCCGGGCTGATGAACGTCGATCCGCACGCGGCGGGCTCGGCCTCCAGCCTCTACGGCTTCACCCAGATGACCTTCGGGGCCCTGTTCACGGCCGCGGCCTCGGCCTGGCCCGCGACCTCGGCCACCCCCGTGGCCCTGGCGCTGCTCACCGCCGGGCTGATCGCGGCCCTGGCGTTGCGGCGGGCGTGACCGCGGCCGCCCCGCGAAGCGACAGAAAGCTCAAGACCGGGACTCTTCCGGGCGCAACGCTTCCACGGCGCCCGATATGCCCTGGCGAAAACCGTCGGCCAGTTCCAGCCATAGGACGCGGGCCGGGTCCACAGGGCCCGGCAGGGTCAGGCGGCCCGGCAGCACAGGGGTGAAGCCGAAGCGGCTGTAATAGGGTGCGTCGCCCACCAGGATCACCAGACCCTCGCCGGCCTGCCGCGCCGCCTCGATCGCCGCGCGGGTCAGGGTGCCGCCGATGCCGCGGCCCTCGAAACTCGGGTCGACCGCCAGGGGACCGAGCATGACGAAGCGCGAAGACCCGGTGCGCACCGGCCCCATCCGCGCCGAGCCCACCAGGAAGCTGCCGACCGAGGCGGTGACGCCGAGGTCCATCCGCTCGGCCGCCTTCTCGCGCAGGCGATAGGCGGTGCGGGCGAACCGTCCGGGACCGAAGGCCCGGGCCTGGAGGCGATCGATCGCGGGTGCGTCCTCCGGCCGCTCGGGCCTGATGACGAGGGAGAGTGTGGTCAAGGGCGGGCTCGCGGCTCGGAACCGCCGCCGCGTAGCAGCGCCGGCCCGGGCTCGCAAACCGTCATCCCTACTCCGCCGCCGCCAGGGCGGGGCGCGGCTCGCCCTGCGTCAGCTTCAGGAAGCCGAGCGCCGCGAGCCAGATCACCGCGCCGCAGGTGGCCGCGATGCCGAGCACCAGCGCGAAGCCGCCGCGGTCGTGCAGCACCGCGATCGCCGGAACCACGAAGCCGCTGGCGGTGAAGCCGACGAAGTAACGCACGCTGTAGGCCCGGGCCCGGTAAGCCGGGGGCACGTAGCGGGCGATCATCGCGTCGTTGATCACCACCTGGCCGTAGATCGCCGTCATGGCCAGCATCAGCCCGGCGAGCAGCGGCAGGCCGGTACTCAGCGCCGCGAGCGCCAGCCCCAGCGGCTGCAGCACCGAGAGGGTGACGAACAAGGACGGCAGGCTGAAGCGGTCGATCAGCCGGCCCATGGCGAGCTGCATCAGCGCCCCGACCAGGAAAACCACGGTGGCGAGCGAGCCGATCAGCGCCAGCGGCAGCGCCTGGCCGACGCCCTCGTCAATCACCTTGGGCAGGCTGATCGTCGTCAGGTTGAAGGTGACGCCGCCCGCGAAGATCGCGACCCCATACAGCGCCATCAGCGCCCAGGGTCGGCTCACTGCGATCGCGGCCGCGCCCCCGGCCTTCTTGCCGCCGGCCTCGCCGTCGCCCGGCACCATCGCCAGGAAGGCGGCACCGCAGGCGAGGCAGACGAGGCCCGGGACCACGAAGGCGGCCCGCCAGCCGACGCTGGCGGCCAGCAGCGCGGTGACGCCCGAGGCCGAGGCCGCGCCGAGATTGCCCCAGACGCCGTTGATCCCGAGGTCGCGGCCGAGCCGGCGCGCATGGGTCACCAGCATGGTCGAGCCGACCGGGTGGTAGATCGCCGAGGCGAGGCCGAGCACGCACAGCCAGAGCGCGAAGCTCAGCGGCGTGGTGGCGCTCGCCACCCCGAGGCAGGACAGGCCGTAGCCGAGGAAGAACACCGCCAGCAGGTTGCGCCGGCCGAACCGGTCCGCGAGCCAGCCCATCGGCAGCGAGCACAACCCGAAGGCCACGAACGCGCCGGTCGCCAGCCCGATCAGCTCGCCGTAGCTCAGGCCGGTCTGGGCCGCGATGGCGATCACCGCGGTTGGGTAGATCAGCAGCACGTAGTGGTCGAGGGCGTGCGCGACGTTGACGAAGCGCAGCGTGCGGCGGGACAGGGTTTCGGCATCCATCGCGGCGTATCCTCCGGGATCGACCGCTGATACCCTGGCCCGATGGCGGTGTCGGGCCGGATATGGATGCGAACGGGCCAAAATCGCCGGTGGTGCCGCGATCGACCGCCGCTGCCGACTACGAACATGTGCCGCGGCCGGTCGCGGTCGTCCGCAAGCCGCTTCCGGCCGGGAGCGGCACCGGCCTGCATGCACACATCCGGGCGCAGCTCCTTTACGCAACGGCAGGGCTGATGAGCGCCGCGGCCGAGGACGGCACGTGGGTCGTGCCGGAGGGGCACGCCCTCTGGATCCCGCCGGGCTTGCCCCACGCCACGGTCACCCACGGACCCGTGGCCTTGTGCACGGCCTATCTCGACCCCGCCGCCGTGGACGCGTTTCCGACGATCTGCCGGGTGATCGCGGTCTCCGCGCTCCTGGCTTCGGCCCTGACCGCCCTTGCGGAGGAACCGGTCCTGTACGACGAGGCGCGCCGCGGCGGTCACCTCGCCGCCCTGGTGCTCGACGAGATCGGCCGGGCGCCCGAGACGCCGCTGACCCTGCCGCTGCCGCGGGATGCCCGCCTGCGCCGGGTCTGCCTCGGCCTGATCGAGGATCCCGCCGCGGCCGACGACCTCGACGCCTGGGCCGACCGCGCCGGGGCGAGCCGACGCACCCTGACCCGGCGGTTCCGCACCGAGACCGGGCTCAGCTTCGGCGATTGGCGGGCGCGGGCCCGGGTGATCCGGGCGCTCGCACTGACCGCCGAGGGCCGCCCACCGGGCATGGTCGCAGCCGCGGTGGGCTATCGCAGCGCGCAGGCCCTGCGGAGCACCGTGGCGCGGGTGCTGGGTGGCGGTGGAACGCCCTAGGCGGCCCGCGCCGCCACCCAGTCCGGATCAGCCGATCACTTTGGCTTCGCTTGGCCGCCCGGGCCCCAGCCGTGGTCCTGGACCGCCTTGACGATCTTGCCCTGCATCTCGGGCGCCACCGCCTGCATCCATTGCTGCATGCCGGCCAGCTGGATCTGGGCGAGCTGCGGCTGGGCGGCCGCGAGGCGCTTGCCGGTGGGCGTGGCGTAGAAGGCCGCGATCGCCTGCAGGTCGTCCTTGCCGAGGATCGTGGCGAAGCCGCGAGCCTGGATATCGAGGAGTTCGTCGTAATGCGCGGACAGGGTCGGCATCACGACCTCCTGCACGAGCACCTGCGCCTTGTCGGCTTCCTTGATGCCGATCTGCTGCATCATGCCGACCATCGGGGCGGCCATCGAGCTGAGCGTGGCGGCGCGATCGCCCTGCATCTGCGCGACCGTTTCCCGGGCGACCTTCAGCAAGGCCGGATCCGGCGCCGCAGCCGGAGCGGGTTTCTGCGCCGTCTGCGCCAGCACCGCGCCGGGCAGCGCGGTTCCGAGACAGAGGCCGACGAGAAGGGTCGAGAGGCGCATGGTTGCTCCGGTCACGATCGCCGTAAGATCCAACGTTGCACGGCCCGGGCAGTGCTATCGTAATTGTGATCCGGATCAATGCGCCTGGGCGATCGCGATGACAAATAACTGGAGCGGATCCACTTGGGCCGCCTTCAGAAATCGCCCGATCCCGACAGCGGATGCAGATCCGGATGGATTGGATCGTCAGCTTGTCCAGCGGCTCAACGTCTTGGCGGCGACCACCCCGATGACGACACGGAACGATCGGCCGCGCGCCCGAGCCCTCATGTCGCCCGGGCGGAAAAATCGATGCGCGGGTCGATCCAGACGTAGATCAGGTCCGAGAGCAGGTTCACCGCCAGCCCGAGCAGGGAGAAGATGTAGAGGGTCGCGAACACCACCGGGTAGTCGCGGCCGACGATCGCCCGGAACGACAGCTCGCCCAGGCCGTCGAGGGAAAAGATCGTCTCGATCAGCAGCGAGCCGGTGAAGAAGGCCGAGATGAACGCGCCCGGAAAGCCGGCGATCACGATCAGCATGGCGTTGCGGAAGACGTGGCCGTAGAGCACGCGGCGCTCGGATAGGCCCTTCATCCGGGCGGTCAGGACGTACTGCTTGCGGATCTCGTCGAGGAACGAGTTTTTGGTGAGCAGGGTCGAGGTCGCGAAGGCGCCGATCACCAGGGCGGTGAGCGGGAGCGCCAGGTGCCAGGCGTAGTCGGTGAACTTGTGCCAGGCGGAGAAGCTCTCCCAGCCCTCGCTGGTCAGGCCCCGCAGGGGGAACCATTGATAGAATGAGCCGCCCGCGAACAGGATGATCAGCATCAGCCCGAACATGAAGCCCGGGATCGCGTAGCCGATGATCACCACGAAGGAGGTCCAGCGGTCGAACCGCTCGCCGTCCTTCACGGCCTTGCGGATGCCGAGCGGGATCGAGATCGCGTACGACAAGAGCGTCATCCAAAGCCCCAGCGAAATCGAGACCGGCAGCCGCTCCTTGATCAGCTGGATCACCGTCACGTCGCGAAAATAGCTGCGGCCGAAATCGAACCGGACGTAGTCCCACAGCATCTTGGCGAAACGCTCCGGGGCCGGCTTGTCGAAGCCGAACTGCTGCTCCAGCTTGGCGATGAAGTCCGGGCTCAACCCCTGCGCGCCCCGATAGCGGGAGTTGCCCTCTCCGCCCCCTGCCGGACGACCGCCGCCGCCGAGGTCGCCGCCTCCGCCGGTGACCCGCGACAGGGTGCCGTCGCCCTGGCCCTTCATCTGCGACAGAACCCGCTCCACCGGGCCGCCCGGGGCGAATTGCACGATGGTGAAGGTGATCAGCATGATCCCGAACAGGGTCGGGATCATCAGGCCGATGCGGCGCAGGATGTAGCCGAGCATGGTCTCAGTCCCGCCCGATCCGCTTGGCCTTGGCGGCGTCGAACCACCAGGTACCGGGGGCGCCGAGATCGTATTTCGGCGGATTCGCCGGGCGCCCGTAGACGTCCCAAAGGGCGAGGCGGTGGGCGCCGGAATACCACATCGGCACCCAGAGACGCTGGGCCCGCAGCACGCGGTCGAGGGCTTTGCACGCGGTGCTCAGCGTGGCGCGGGACTTGGCATCCGCGATGGCCGTGAGCAGCGCGTCGACCGCCGGGTCCGCGATCCCCGACAGGTTGTTGGAGCCTTTGGTGGCCGCCGCTCGGGAGCCGTAGAGCTCGCGCAATTCCGTGCCCGGCGTAACACCACCGGAGAAGCGACGGGACGTGACGTCGAAGTCGAAATCGTTGACGCGGGCCTGATACTGCGATGGGTCTACGGTGCGGTGCGTCGCCTTCACGCCGAGCAGGCCGAGGTTGCGGATGAACGGCTGGGTCACCGCCTGGAAGACGGGATCGTCGTCCAGGAACTCGATCGCCAGGGGCTGACCGCCCGGCAGCAGCAGGCCGCCGCCCTGGCGGGTGCAGCCGGCCTCGCGCAGAAGCGCGTCGGCCCGCTTGAGCAGCGCCCGGTCCTGCCCGGACCCGTCCGAAACCGGCGGCGTCCAGGCCTCGGCGAACACCTCCGGGGGCAGGTCCTTGATCGGCTCCAGCAGGGCCAGTTCCTCTGCCGAGGGCTTGCCGGTGGCCTTGAGGTCGGAATTCTCGAAGAACGAGGCGGTGCGCGTGTAGGCGCCGTACATCAGGTTGCGGTTCGACCATTCGAAGTCGAAGCACAGGCCGATCGCCTCGCGGATGCGCGGGTCGCGGAACGGCGCGCGGCGGGTGTTGATCCACCAGCCCTGCGTCCCGCTCGGCCGCGCATCCGGCACGGTCTGTCGGATCACCCGCCCCTCGGTGGCGGCGGGAAAGTCGTAGCCGGTGGCCCAGACCCGGGCGGTGAACTCCTCGCGGAACGTGAAGGCGCCGCTCTTGAACGCCTCGAACGCCACGGTGCGATCCCGGAAATACTCGTAGCGGATCGTGTCGAAGTTGTTCTGCCCGGCCGCCACGGCGAGGTCCGCCGCCCAGTAATCCGGAACCCGGTCCAGCCCGATGGAGCGGCCGGGATCGACGGTGCCGACGCGGTAGGGGCCGGAGCCCAGCGGAGCCTCCAGGCTCGAGGCCTCGAAGTCGCGCCCGCCGTAATAGGCCGCCGAGAAGATCGGCAGCTGGACCACGAACAACGGCAGGTCCCGGGCGCGGCCCTCGGCGAAGGTGACGACGAGCGTCTCGTCGCCCTCGGCCTGGGCTTCGGTCATCGGACGGATCACCTCGGAGATCGAGGGATGACCCTTGTCGCGCAGGAGCGTGAGGCTGAAGGCGGCGTCCCGGGCGGTCAGCCGCGAGCCGTCGTGGAACCGCGCCTGCGGGCGCAGCGCGAACCGGTAGATCAGCCCGTCCGGGCTCACCGTCACGGCGCGCGCCACCAGCCCGTAGACGGCGTCCGGCTCGTCGAGCGCGCGGACCATCAGGCTGTCGAAGGTCTGGTCCAGCCCGGCCGCACCGTCGCCGCGCAGCACGTAGATGTTGAGCGTGTTGAAGGTGTTGAGCGACTGGTTGCCGATGGTGCCGGCGAGCTGTGTCGAGAACCGGCCGCCCTTGGGGGCGATCGGGTTCACGTAGTCGAAATGCTCGAAGCCGGGGCCGTATTTCAGCTCGCCGAAGCTCGACAGGCCGTGGCGCTCCTCGCCGTCGGCCCAGGCGGGACGGATCGCGGCGAGCGCGCCGGCGCCGAGGATGAGGCCGCGCCGGCTCGGCCGCCAGGACCGGCCCGTCACCGCGGGGCTCCGGTCTTGGCCGCGCGGGTATCGTCGTACCACCAGGTCGTCGGGAAGCCGGAGCCGGCGTAGCGCGGCAGGACGGCGGGGTGGCTGAACCGGTTCCAGCGCAGGGTCCGCTGCTCGCTCGCCGACCATTGCGGCACGACGTAATCGTGGGCCAGCAGCACCCGGTCGAGGGCCTTGGTCGCGGCGATCACCCCGGCCCGATCCTTGGCATAGATGACCTTCTCGATCAGCGCGTCGATCCCGGGATCCTTGATCCCGATCAGGTTGCGCGAGCCCGACTTGTCGGCCGCCGCCGAGCCCCAGAACTCGCGCTGCTCGTTGCCCGGCGACAGCGACTCGCCCCAGGCGTTGGTGGTGATGTCGAAGTCGAAGTCGCGGATCCGGTTCTGGTACTGCGCGGCGTCGATCACCCGCATCGTCGCATCGATGCCGATCAGCTTCAGCTGCGCCGCGAAGGGCAGGATCACCCGCTCGAACGCGTTCTGGAACTCCAGGAACTCGACGGTCAGCGCTTCGCCGGTCGTCTTGTTGACCAACTTGCCGCCGCGCAGCTCGTAGCCGGCCTCGCGCAACAGCCCCACGGCCTCACGCAGGTTCTTTCGCACGGCCTCCGGGTTCTCGTTGACCGGGTTGGCATAGGACGCGGTGAAGACCGAAGCCGGGATCTTGTCCTTGACGCTCTCCAGGATCTCTCTCTCCTGCCCCTCGGGCAGGCTCGAGGACGCTAGTTCCGAGCCGAAGAAGTAGGAGTTGATCCGCTTGTAGAGGCCATAGAACAGGTTCTTGTTCATCTCCTCGAAGTTGAGTGCCAGGTTGAACGCCCGGCGGACCCGGGGATCCTTGAACTTGTCCCGTCGCGTGTTGAACGCGAAGGCCTGCATGATGCCCATGCCGCGTTCTGGGAACGCCTCCTTGATCAGGCGCCCTTCCTTGACGGCCGGGAAATCGTCGTAGGCGGTCGCCCAATTGCGGGCGATGTTCTCGGCCCGGAAGTCGTAGAGGTCGCCCTTCAGGGCCTCGACCAGAACGGTACCGTCGCGAAAGTACTCGTGGCGCTCGGTGTCGAAATTGTACCGCCCGACATTCACGGGCAGGTCCTTGCCCCAGTAATCCGGCACGCGGGCGTAGGTGACGCTGCGGCCCGGCTCGAACTTGGCGAGCCGATAGGGGCCGGAGCCGAGCGGCGGCTCCAGGGTGGTCTCGGTCGGGCTGCGCGGCTTGCCGTTGGCGTCCTTGCCCGTCCACCAGTGCTTGGGCAGCACCCGCAGCTGGCCGATCACCTGCGGCAATTCGCGATTGCCCGTCTCGGTGAACGTGAAGGTCACCTCGTGCGGCCCGGTCGCCTCGGCCTTGGCGACCGTCTGATAATAGGCGGCGTAGAATGGGCTGTTGGCCTTCAGCACGCCGTAGGACCAGACCACGTCCTCGGGGGTGATCGGCTGGCCGTCATGCCAGCGGGCGTCGTCGCGCAGGCGGTACGAGACCGATCCGAGATCGGGGGCGACCCGGACCGACTCGGCCAGCAGGCCGTAGGACGTGAACGGCTCGTCCGAGGATTCGGTCATCAGCGTATCGTAGATCTGCAGCACGCCGCCTTCGAGGTCGCCCTTCAGGCCCGAGACGATCATGTTGAAGTTGTCGAACCCGCCCTGCATGCCGAGGCGCACCATGCCGCCCTTGGGCGCGGCCGGGTCGGCGTAATCGAAATGCTTGAAGCCGGGGCCGTATTTGGGCTCGCCCATCAGCGTGATCGCGTGGGTCCACTGGCCGGTAGCAGCCGGGATCGCCGCCTCCGTGGCGGCCGCGCTCGCCGCCGGTTCTTGCGCGCGGGCGGGGGCGAACTGGAGACAGGCGATGCAGAGCGTGGCGGCAAGGAGGCGTCCAGTCACGGGCAGGCTATCTCCATGTCATCGCACCAGGCGGTGCGGGAATTCGGGCTTCCGAAGGGTCTTAGGCCGGGTGCGGCCCGGGCGTCGAGGCCGCTTCTTTGCCGGTCGGTGCGCGACCGTGACGTCACCTGCGGCGTGGGGCTTCTTGAGGCGGGCCGGATCTGCGCCACGCCCTCCCCCCTCTGCGGGGGAGGGTGGCCCGCGAAGCGGGTCGGGAGAGGGGAGCAACGTTTCTGGAAAGGGCGCAACGGTTGCTTCATCCTGAACCGTCGCGCTGCCCCTCTCCCGACCCCTGCTGACGCAGGGCCCACCCTCCCCCGCAGAGGGGGGAGGGAAAGCGTCGCGGTTGGGGAGGCGGTGGCGAGACGCCGAGTCACAAAAACTTAAACCGCACGCCCGCGGCGGCCCTCGACCAGCCACATCGCGAGCACGGCGGCGGCGAGCGCTGCGAGGGCGGCGAGGCCCAGCGCCAGCGGGTAGACCTCGACACCGCGGATGTTGGCGCTGTCGCTCGGGCGGAAGCCGATCCAGTCTCCGCCGGCCAGGCGGCCGCTGCGCACGGTGGCGAGCCGCGGCACCTGGGTGGTGCCGCCGGCATCCGCGACCCGGCGGATCGAGCCGCCGGAGCCTTCGGCCACCGCCTTCAGCCGCTCGGTATCGCTGAACACGTCGGCGAGTTCGCGCGGGTTCGCCGGGCCGACGCTGACGAAGGCCACGAGGTTGCCCGAGCGCAGGGTGTGCAGCCCCAGGGTCTCCGCGTCGAAGGTGGCGGTGAACAGGCCGGGCTCGCCGGGCTTGAGGGTCAGCGTCGTGACCTTGCCGGTCGGCCCGGTGACGGTGACCGGCTCGACCTGCTCGGCCATGGTCTGGCGCTCGACCCGCACCTCGCGGCCGCGGCCGGTGGTCTGTGCCCGGAGGGCCTCCTCTTCGAGGGCCGGCTCCTTCATCAGCCAGTGCGCCAGGCGGCGCAGCAGATCCAGATAGGGGCCGCCCTCCTGGTAGCCCCGCGCCCAGAGCCAGGCATGGTCGGACAGCAGCAGCGCGACGCGGCCCTTGTCCTCGCGCGACAGGGCGAGCAGGGGCAGCCCCTCGGCGCCGGACAGGATCGGCTGAATGCCGGGCCGGGTGCGGGCCTGGACGATGCGCAGCCAGTCGCCCCAGGCGGGCGGGTTCGCGTCGGAGCCCGGCAAATCGCGGGTGACCGGGTGGCGCTGGCCGACCTGCGTCGGGGTCGCCTTGTAGGGGCGCTCGACCACGCGCCCGTCCGGGTCGCCCGGCAGGATGCCGGCGAGCCGCGTGCGGGCCAGGCTCGCCGGCCCGGCATATTCGGGGCCGGCGGCGACGAGCAGCGCGCCGCCTTCGCGGACGTAGCGGACGATGTTGTCGAAATAGGCCTGCGGCAGCACGCTCTGGTTGGCGTAGCGGTCGAAGATGATCAGATCGAAATCCTTGATCTTCTGAACGAACAGCTCGCGGGTCGGGAACGCGATCAGGGACAATTCGGAGATCGGCGTCCCGTCCTGCTTCTCCGGCGGGCGCAGGATGGTGAAGTGCACGAGGTCGACGTTAGCGTCTGATTTCAGCAGGTTGCGCCAGGTCCGCTCACCCTGGTGCGGCTCGCCGGAGACCAGCAGCACCCGGAGCTTCTCCCGGATGCCCTCGATCGGCAGGACCGCGCGGTTGTTGACCGTGGTGAGTTCGCCCGGGAGTGGCTCGACCTCGATCTCGACCACGTTCGGGCCGCCATGCTCGATCCGGGTGGTCAGAGCGAACGGCTTGTCGGTGGGTACGTCCCGCCGGCCGATCTCCTCGCCGTCGCGGCGGATCGTGACGACCGCATGGCCGGTGCCGCCGCGCTCCATCACCTCGGCGCGGATCGTGAGATCCTTGCCGACGATGCCGAAGCGCGGCGCCTCCAGAAGCTTGATCTGGCGGTCGCGCTCGTCCGGATGGCCGGTGACGAGGACGTGGAGCGGCGCCTTGATGCCGATTTGCGCCATCGAGGATGGGATGTCGTGGACCACGCCGTCGGTGAGCATCACGATGCCGGCCAGCCGCTCGGGCGGCACGTCGGCCAGCGCCTGGCCCAACGCCGTGAACAGCTTGGTGCCGTCGTCGCCGTCCTTTGCGTCGGGCACATCGATGAAGCGGGGCTCGATGTTGGTGAGCGCGCCGAAGCGGCGCTGCAACTCGGCCCGGACCGCATCGGTCATCTGCGGCCGGTCGCCGAGCGCCTGCGATCCGGAGCGGTCGACCACGATCGCCGCGATGTCCTTCACCGGCTCGCGGTCTTCCCGCACCAGGGCGGGGTTGGCGAGGGCGGCCAGCACCAGGGCGAGCACCAGCGCGCGCAGCAGGGCGGTCCGGCCCCGCGCCACGAAGGCGAGCAGAGCCAGGACGACGACGACGAGCCCGAGGGCGGCGAGGACCGGCCACGGGAGGAGGGGGGTGAAGCTGAGGCTCAGCATGGGGCGGAGCGCTCCGGTTTCGTGATGCGGGGGCTTCTTCCATCCGCAAAGTTACGGGCTTCGCAGGTTGCAACCGCCGCCGTCGTCGTGGCGTGAGCGCGGAAAACGCAGGTTCCGTCTCCCGTACGGGAGAGGGAGCGCGTCGCGGCCTGCATCAGCACCCGCGCATCGAGCTCGTGCCGCTCGTAACCCGCAGAGGGGGGAGGGCCTTCGGCGCTTCGCTGGTTGTCCAAGGAAATCACTGCCCCAGCCGCTCCAGCAGCGCGGGCACGTGGACCTGATCCGCCTTGTAGTTACCGGTGAGCGTGTAGATCACGATGTTCACGCCGCCCCGGAAGGCCATCTCGCGCTGGCGCTGGTCGCCGCCGACAACCGGGTAGAGCGGTTCGCCGCGGCGGCCCACCGCCCAGGCGGCGGCGAGGTCGTTGCCGGTGATGATGATCGGGCTGACGCCGTCGCCGGCCCGGGCCGGGCGGCGCTCGGCGCCCTCCGCCGCGGGGGGGAGCGCCTCGACCCAGGTCTGGCCGGTGGCGTAGCGGCCGGGGAAGCTGTCGACCAGGTAGAACGCCTTTGTCAGGACGTGGTCGAGGGGCACCGGCTCCAGCTCCGGCACCTCCAGGGTCGCCAGCATCTTGCGCAGGTAGGCCGCCTCCGGGGAGGGCGGACCGCCCGGGCGGGCGGTGAGCGCGTCCCGGGTGTCGAACAGGACCGTGCCGCCGTTGCGCATGAACGCGTCGATCTTGCGGATCGCCGTCTCCGAGGGCTGGGGCCGCGAAGGTGCGATCGGCCAGTAGATCAGCGGGTAGAAGGCGAGCTCGTCCTTGGCCGGATCGATCCCGGCGGGCTCACCCGGCTCCAGGGCGGTGCGCGAGGCGAGCATCTGGGTCAGGCCGGACAGGCCGGTCCGGCTTGCCTCATCGACGGCGGCGTCCCCGGTGATCACGTAGGCCAGCCGGGTGACGAGGGCGGATTCGATGCCGTTCGGCCGGTTGGCCGCCGGTTCCTCGGCGCGCAGCGGCTGTGCCGGGAGGGCGGCGAACAGCACGAGGCCCGCGACGGCCAACGCCGCCGGGCGTCCGCGCAGACGGCTCGCCCAGGCGGAGCGGCGCAGGAAGCCGCCGAGCCACAGGCCCGCAAGCGTGTCGAGGGCGAGCAGCAGCAGCGCCAGGGTGAACAGGGTCGGGCGCAGGTCCAGGGTCTCGGCTCCGGCGAGGGTTTCGATCCGGGCGCCGTCGAGCGCTGCGGTGTCGAGGGGTTTCAGGCGGTCGTCGGGCTTCAGGGCGTTGACGCTGATGCCGCCGTCGGCCGGTCCGTAGAAGCCCGGCGGGTGCTCGGTGTTCCCCCGGTCGGCGTAATCGGCCGCCACCGCGGTGGCCGAAGCGGGTGGCGAGCCGAGCGCGCCGAACCCGTCCAGTGTCACCCGAGGGGCGAGCACCACGGCGGATGCGCGACTGGCTTCGCCCGCGGGGGGCGCTGCCGTGCCGGCCAAGCCGACCACGCGCCGGAGCATGTCGATGAACAGCCCCGAGAGCGGCAGGTTCGACCAGGTCGTGTCGGCGGTGACGTGGAACAGCACCAACGTGCCCTGGCCGCGCTTCTGCGCGGTGACGATCGGCGTGCCATCCTGCAGGGAGGCCCAGGTCCGGTTCGGCAGGTCGCCGTCCGGCTCGGCCAGGATCTGGCGGCGCACGCCGATATCGGCCGGCGGCGTCAGGCCCGCGAAGGGGCTCTCGGGCGGGAACGGCGCCAGGGTCTTGGGGCTGTCCCAGGAGAGGGTGCCGCCGAGCGTCCGGTTTCCCCGGCGCAGGCGGACTGGCACGAGCGGGTCGTTGCCGGCCGCGAGCCGCGGGCCGGCGAAGCGCAGCAGCATGCCGCCGGCCTTCACGAAGCTCTCGACCCGGGCCGTGGTCTTCTCGTCGAGCGCGCCGACATCGGCGAGCACCAGCACCGAGACCTGGTTGTCGAGGAGCTGGTTGATCGATTCCGCCGTACCCTTGGCGCCGCGCGCCTCCTGCACGTCCGCGAAGGGTTGGAGCGCCCGGGCGAGGTAGTAGGTCGGCGCCAGAAGCGGCTGGGCCTGGTCGAGGGTGCCGCCGAACACCAGGCCGACCCGGCGGCGCTTGCCGCGCTCGTCCTGCAGCACCACGGCCCCGGCCGAGCGCTCACCGGCGATCTCCAGGCGGCTGATGCTGTTGCGCAGTTCCACCGGCATCTCGAACGTCGCCGTCGCCTCGGTGGCGTCGGCCGCGAAGGCGATGTCGCGCTCGGCGAGCGGCAAGCCCTTCTGGTCGAGCGCCCGGATCACGCCGGCGTCGCGCCCGTTCGGGGCTGCGCGCAGGGCCCGGACGGTGAGGGTGCCGCCGGTCTCCGCGGCGGTGAGGGCCAGGGCCGGAGGCCTGTCGGCGCGCAACACCGTCAGGGCGGCGCCGCTGCCGCCCACGAGGTCGGCCAAGCCCTTGGCGAAGCGCTCGTCGCTCGCTCCGGCGACGCCATCGCTGATCCAGACGAGCCCTGCGCCGCGGTTCTTCTCCAGGAACGTCCCGATGCTGGTCAGATGCGCGTCGCGGGTCGGCAGGATCGGGCGGGGCGCCAGGGCACGCAGGCGTTCCAGGGCCGCGGCCGGGGTCTTGGCCTCGAAGGCCGCGGGCGGCTCGGCCAGGCCGATCACCGCCACCGGCCGGCCGTCCCGGGCCGCACCCTCCACGGCGTCTGTGGCGACCCGCAACCGGTCGCGCCAATCGTGGGCGGCGGCGAAGCCGTTGTCGAGTAGCACGAGGAGCGCGCTGCGGCCGCCACCGGCTCCGACGCCACCAGGATTCCAGACCGGGCCTGCCACCGCGAGGATCAACGCGGCGGCGATCAGCAGGCGCAGGAGCAGCAGCCAGGGCGGTGTGCGTGCCGGCGTCTGCCGCTGCGGGATCAGGTCGGCGACGAGCTTGAGCGGCGGGAAGTCGATCCGCCGGGGCCGCGGCGGCGTCACCCGCAGCAGGAACCACAGGGCCGGCAGGCCGATCAGGGCGGCGAGCGCCAGGGGCGCCGCGAAGGTCAGACCGAGCATGGCGGCCTCACTCCGGGCCGCGCGCGGCGATCAGCGTGGCGAGCCGCAGGGCCGCCTCGCTCGCCGGGCGGTCGGTGCGGTGAAGGGTGAGTGTCCAACCCTGCTGGCGGGCGATCGCCTGCAGGGCGGCGCGATGCTCCGCGATTCGGGCGCGGTAGCGGACGCCCCAGGAATCGGCGTCGCCGATATCGAGGCTGAGCCCGCCTTCGAGGTCGTGCAGCACGGCCTGGCCCGAGAACGGGAAGGTCTCCTCGATCGGGTCCACGACCATCAGCAGGTGGCCGCGGCTGCCCCGTCCGGCCAGTGCCTGGACCGCGGTCGCGATCCGGGCGGGATCGGTGAGGAAGTCGCCGATCAGAACGACCTCGTCGAAGCGCGCCGGGCTCGCCCGGGGCGGTAGGTCCTGCTCCAGGCCCGCCTTGTCGGCGACCAGCGCCTGGATCATCCGCTCGACGATGCCCCGCGATGCCGTCGCCCGGGTCAACCCCAGGAGCCCGACACGCTCGCCGCCCTCCACGAAGGCGTCGGCCAGCGCCAGCCCGAGGACCAGGGCCCGCTCGATCTTGGACGCCGAGGCCAGGTCGGACGAAAACCCCATCGACGCGGAGCGGTCCATCCACAGCCAGATGTTGTGGGCCGCCTCCCATTCCCGCTCGCGTACGTAGAGCCGGTCGTCCCGGGCCGAGCGGCGCCAGTCGACCCGCGCGGCGGCCTCACCGGTGACGAAGGGGCGGAACTGCCAGAAGCTCTCGCCCGGCCCGGCCCGGCGGCGGCCGTGCAGGCCGTGGGCCAGGAGGCTCGACACCCGCCGCGCCTCCAGCACGAGGCGGGGCATCCTTTCGGAGAGGGCCGTCGCGCCCTCGCTCTCGCGCCTGCCGGGGGTGCGCCGTTCGGAGTCGAGGGCGTGTGTCCCGACCAAGGCTAAAGCTTCTCGGCGAGCTTGCCGATCAAGCCCTCGATCGTCTCGCCGTCGGCGCGGGCGGTGTAGCTGAGCGCCATCCGGTGCTTGAGCACCGGCTCCGCCAGGGCCTTCACGTCGGCCACCGAGGGCGCGACCCGGCCCTCGATCAGGGCCCGGGCGCGGGCGGCCAGCGTCAACGCCTGGCTGGCGCGGGGGCCGGGCCCCCAGAGCAGCTTGTCCTTCACCAGCGGATCGCCTCCGTCGGGCCGGGCGGCGCGCACGAGGTCGAGGATCGCCTCCACCACGGCTTCGCCCACGGGGAGCCGGCGCACTAGGCGCTGGGCGGTGAGCAACTGGTCGGTGGACATCACAGCGTGCGGGCGCACCTCGTCGATGCCGGTGGTCTCGATCAGGATGCGGCGCTCGGCGGCGCGGTCGGGATAGCCGACATCGATCTCCAGCAGGAAGCGGTCGAGCTGCGCCTCGGGCAGCGGGTAGGTGCCCTCCTGCTCGATCGGGTTCTGGGTGGCGAGCACGTGGAACGGCCGCGGCAGGTCGTGGCGGACGCCGGCCACCGAGACGTGGCCCTCCTGCATCGCCTGGAGCAGGGCCGATTGCGTCCGCGGGCTCGCCCGGTTGATCTCGTCGGCCATCAGGAGCTGGGTGAAGACCGGCCCCTGCACGAACCGGAACGCCCTGCGGCGCTCGGCATCCTCCTCCAGGATCTCGGTGCCGAGGATGTCGGACGGCATCAGGTCCGGGGTGAACTGCACGCGCCGCGCGTCGAGGCCGAGCACGGTGCCCAGCGTCTCGACCAGCTTGGTCTTGGCGAGCCCCGGCAGGCCGACGAGCAGGCCGTGGCCGCCGGCCAGGATCGTCACGAGGGCGAGATCGACGACCTTCTCTTGGCCGAAGATCACCCCGTGGATCGCGTCCCGCGCCTGACCCACGGCGGCGAGGCAGCTCTCCGCGGTGGCCACGATGCCGTCGTCGAGGCTGGTGGCCGGGCTGATCGCCTGCGTCATGCCGTTGTCCGTCTCCTGTGCGAGGT
Organism: Methylobacterium sp. AC315; assembly: GCF_979253755.1. Lineage (NCBI taxonomy): Bacteria > Pseudomonadati > Pseudomonadota > Alphaproteobacteria > Hyphomicrobiales > Methylobacteriaceae > Methylobacterium > Methylobacterium sp. AC315. The sequence goes on along the minus strand of NZ_CEEDEA010000002.1, from coordinate 203,512 downwards.
ACCCAAGGTGCCCCGCCGGTCATCCGGTCAATGTGGGGCCGTTCGCACCGGGCTGGCAAGGTCGGGATCGCCGCACGCCGGTTCGCGGTGGGATCCGCGCGGCAATGCAACGTCGGGTACCAGCTTCGGGGGCGCCCCCTCCAGGAAGCCGCACACCCTTACGTTTTGCGCTGGCCGATGCCCGGGAGCGAAGTCGTTTGGTCCGCCACCGCTTCCCGGGACTGCTTGTTTAGCGCGCGGGTCAGATCTTACCTTCGAGACCCATCGTGTAATACTTGTGCACGATCTTGTCCTGGTTCTCGAGCAGCCAGTCGATCGACGGCTCGTTGGTCATGGCCTTGCGGATCGCCTCGGTCATGCCCTTGCGCTGGATCTCGAACAGCGCCTTGTGGTCCACCGTCTCGGCCTGGATCACGCCGGGGCTCAGCCAGACCGAGCAGATGATGCCGAGGTCGTTGGCCTTCTCCTTGGGGATGTAGCCGGCCCGCACGGCGTCGAGCACGCCGTTGGCGATGGCGAACTGCACCGTGCCCATTAGGATCGAGGTGTACTTGCTCTCGGTCACGCTGACCTTGGAGACGCAGAGCGTTACCGGCCGAACCATGATGTCGGTGTTGAGGAGCGCGAAGACGCGGCTGTGGCCGACCACCTGGTCGCCCGTCAGCGTCGCGATCGCGGTGCCGACGGGACCGTCCAGCTCGCCGATGATGACCTCCGGCTCGGACGCGGTGTTCGGCGGGCCGCCCGCCACGAGCGCCTCGCCGGCGCGGAGGATGATGCGTTCACTCATAAGGGTAGGCTCCATAGGTTGCGGCACGGGGCGGGGGCGGCCGCTGCGGCGGTGCCGGCTGGATCGACGGCGCCCCCTCTAGCACGCGCTCCGGCATCCGTCGGCCCCGCCGCGATGCCGCTGCCGTCTACGTGAACCTGCCTCGGTCCGATCTGTCCGGGCCCAACCTGCCCCGGCCCAATCTACCCCGGCCCAATCTACCCCGGCCCTTGGCTCGGGCGAGCCGGACCAGTAGGAAGGCCCGCGAGGCCGGGGCGACCGGCTGAACACCCTGATGTCTCTCGCGGATTGCGGCGTAGGCAGCACAGCGGGCCTCCCGCGTATCCGGTACTCACCATGCGCCTTCGAGATGTGTTCGTCGCCGGGCCAGCGCGGTCCCTCACGCGCCCTCTGGCCCGGCGCCTGAAGCGGCGGCGGACGAGCGAGCCCCGGCAAGCGGATCTCGTGGCGGCCGTGAAGGCCTCGGGCCTGTTCGATCCGGCCTGGTACGGGCGGCGCTATCCCGACGTGGTGGGCGAGGGGATCGACCCGCTCGTGCACTACGCGGTCCATGGCGGGCGGGAGGGGCGCTGGCCGTCGCCGTTGTTCCACGGCGACCGCTACCTCGACGCCGTCCCGGGCCTGCGCGCCGAGGGCGTGAACCCGCTCATCCACTACGTCGAGCGCGGCGCCGATGCCGGCATCGCCCCCAACCCGCTGTTCGACCCGGACTGGTACGCGCAGCGCTATCTCGGCGGCGCCGACGCCCGCGCCCGGGCGTTCTTTCACTTCCTGAAAAGCCCCGACACCGACCCGTCGCCACTGTTCGATTCCGCCTGGTACCGGTCGCGCTACCCCGATGCCCGGGAGGCGGGCGGCATCGCGCTCAGTCACTATTTCGAGACCGGGCGGAAGCAGGGCTATCTGCGTACCCCCGAGGAATTCGCCGGGCTGTCGCGGCACGTCGACCTGATCCGCCGCTCCGGGATCTTCGACGCGGAGTTCTACCGCGGGCGCTGCCCCGAGGCCGAGACCAGCGGGCTCGAGCCGCTGGAGCATTACGTGATGGCGGGCGGCTACCGCCGCTACGCCCCGCATCCCCTGTTCGACCCCGACTGGTACGCCGCCCAATCGGCGGCGGTGCGCGCCGACAGCCTCAACCCGCTGGTGCACTTCCTGGAGCACGGCGCCCGGGAGGGGCTCGATCCCGGCCCCTGGTTCGATACGCGCTGGTACACCGAAACCTATCTCGCCGACGACGAGACGGATGCCAATCCGCTTGCGCACTTCCTGGCCGACAACGGCCGGCGCACGAGCCCGTCCCCGCGCTTCGACGCGCCCTGGTACCTCGCCCGCTACCCCCGGGTCGCGGCGCTCGGGCTCAACCCCCTGGTCGACTACGTCATCACCGGGCTCGAGGCGGGGCGGCTGACCCGCCGGGTCGCCGGCACCGCGGTCCCGGAGGCCGCCGACGCCCGGCTGTCCTGCCTGAAGCGGGAGCCGCGCCGGCACGGCCGGACGGCCCTGTTCATCACCCACGCGCCGGAGGGGCGCATCCGCGGCCATGTCGAGCCCTACCTGCGGGCGTTTGCCGAGAACGGCATCGACATCGTGCTCATCATCGCGGCCGACCAGCACAAGACCGCGGTGCCGGAGGCGATCCTGAAGCTCTGCGCCTCGGCCTACCTGCGCGAAAACACCGGCTTCGATTTCGCCGCCTGGGCCCATGTCCTCCTTGAGGACGACGACCTGCTCGATTCCGAGACCCTGTATCTCGCCAACGACAGCCTGGTCGGCCCCCTCGACAGCGGCGACTTCGCGGGGATGCTGGCGAAGATCGATGCCTACCCGGAGGCGGTGATCGGGCTCGCCGACAACTTCTACTACAGCCACCACCTGCAAAGCTTCTTCCTGGCCCTGAAGAAGCGCTGCGTGTCCTCCTACGCGTTCAACCACTTCATCCAGTCGGTGGCAAACTGGCCGGACAAGAACACAGTCATCACCGAGTACGAGTTGACCTTCTCCGGACGGATGCGGGCCGCGGGGCTCGGCATGCGCAGCCTGTTCTCGGCCCAGAACAAGCACATGACGCTCGTCAACGACCCGCGCAACAACCGCACCCTGTTCGACTGGGAGAACATGCTCACCCAGGGCTTCCCGTTCGTGAAGCGCTCGCTCCTGGGCGAGCACGCCGCGATCGGCGGCGCGGCGGTGCGCGAGGCCATCGGCGAGCGCGGCTTCGACCTCGACCGGCTCGACCAGACCTTCACGTATCCCGGCCCCAAGGTCTGGGCCGACCTGCGCAGGCCGAAGGCGCCGGAGCGGCCCTTGCGCGTCTCCTACGTCTCGCCGATGAACTACGCCAACGGGCTCGGCGTCGCGGCGCGCAGCTACGTGCGGGCGCTGCACCGGGCGCCGTTCGCCCTGAACGTGCATCCGATGGAGCGGTCGTTCCACGTCCATGCCCGGGTCGGGCCGGGCTGGCAGGCCCGGACCTTCTCGGGCGCGCCGGACGTCGCCCTGGTCCATTTCAACGGCGACAGCTGGCACTCCCTGATGAGCGAGCGGCAGCTCGACATCGCCGTGAGCGCCCGGCTCAGGATCGGGCTGTTCGTCTGGGAGACCTCGCACGTGCCCGGGGGCTGGCTGCCCACCGTGGACGGCCTCGACGCGATCTGGGCGCCCACGGAGTTCTGCGCCGCGATCTTCCGCCAGATCACCGACATCCCGGTCGATGTCGTGCCCTACGTGGTCGAGAACGAGCCCGGCGAGCCGGCGAGCGCCGCCGCCAAGGCCAACCTGCGCAAGGCGTTCTCCATCGACCCGGCCAAAAAGGTCATCCTCTACGCCTTCGACGGGTCGAGCTACCTCGCCCGCAAGAATCCGCACGCGCTGATCCGCGCGTTCCGGGCGGCGGGGCTGGCGCAATCCGGCTGGCAGCTCGTGCTCAAGACCAAGCACGTGTTCGACCTGCCCGACGAGGGCAAGAAGCTGCTCGACCTCGTCGGCAAGGCCGGAGACGTGGTGGTGATCGACCAGCCGCTGTCCCAGAACGAGCTCGGCGCCCTGTTCGAGCTCTGCGCGGTCTATGCCTCGTCGCATTCCTCGGAAGGCTTCGGCCTGACGATCGCCGAGGCGATGGAGATGGGCAAGGTCGTGGTCGCCACCGATTACGGCGGCAGCCGCGACTTCCTCGACGCCACCTGCGGCTTCCCGGTGAAGGCCGAGATCGCCGCCCTGGACCAGACCTACGGGCCGTATCTGCGCGGCGCCGAATGGGGGCAGGTGGACGAGGCCGACCTCGCCCGCGCGCTCACCGACGCCGCCCGGGCGGTGGCGAGCGGCGATGCCGCGCGGATCGGCGCCGCCGCCCGCGCCCGGATCCGCGAGCGCCTGTCGATCGGCGCGGTGGCCGCCGCCATGGAGGCGAGCGTCAGCCGGCTCCTCGCAGCCGAACGCAATTGACGCCCGGGAGACGCGATCCGTGTTGAACAAGAAGCCGGTCCCGGCCCCGTCGGCCTCCTGGAGCGCGCGCGCCTGGCCGGACGCGATCCTGCCGCTGCCCCTCGACGAGCGCTTCCACCCGGTCGACGACCGCAAGCTCGGCCAGGTCGCCGCCGGCCAGCTGCCCGCCTGCCGGGCCGTGTTCGTGGCCCCGGCGGCGTCCGATCTGCATCCGGAGCTGTTCGCACCGATCCTCGCCGCAATGGCCGAGCGGCCGGATATCGGCATCTTCTACGGCGACGACGCCGTGATGGACGGCGCGGGCCAGGTCCGCAGCGTCCATTGCAAGCCGGCCTTCAACCCGGCGCTCCTCATGGCCGACGACTATATCAGCTTCCCGCTGGTGATCCGCGTCTCGGCCCTGGCAGGCCTGACCCCGGATTTCGGCCGGCGTACCGGCAACGCCGCCTGGTTCCGGCTGCTGCTCGACGCGCTCTCGGCGGGCATCGGCATCGACCGGATCCCGCAGACGCTGATCGCCTCGCCGCTCGTCCGTCCGAAGGCGAAGCGCGCCGCCCGCGCCGACGTGCTCGACCGCTGGTTCCAGGGCTCGGGCGCGCCCCTGCGCACCGCCCCGGGCCTGACCCCGGACACGCTGGAGATCCGCCGCACCTTCGATGCGCGCCCGCCCGTGACCCTGGTGGTGCCCACCGCCCAGACCAGGCCCCGGAACGAGGACGGGAGCCCGATCGCGGGCGCCAAGCCGCACGTCATCACCCTCCTCGACAGCCTCGCCCGCAGCAGCTACCCGGCCGACCGGATCCGGGTGCTGATCGGCGACGACAAGGCCGACGACGCGATCTATCGCGGCCGGTCCGACCGGTTCGCGGTGACCCGCCTGCTCACCACCCGGCCCGAGGGCGCACCCTTCAACTACGCGGCCAAGATGAACACCCTCTGGCGCGCCGCCGAGACCGACCTCGTCATCCTGATGAACGACGACCTCGTTGTGCGCCGCCCCGGCTGGATCGAGGCGCTGCTGACCTTCGCGCTCGACCGCGGCGTCGGCGGGGTCGGCGGGCGGCTGCTGTTCCCGAGCGGCAAGATCCAGCATGCCGGCATGTTCGGCGGCATCTTCGATGTCTGCGCCCATCCCTGGTACAACCGCGACGCGGCCGAGCCGACCTACGGCGACTGGGCGCTGGCGCAGCGCGACTGCTCGTCGGTGACCGGCGCGCTGTTCGCCACGCGCAAGGCGGTGCTGGAAGCGGTCGACGGCTTCGACGAGAGTTTTGCGCTCGACTTCAACGACGTCGATCTGTGCTTCAAGCTGCGGATGCTCGGCTACCGGATCGTCTACACGCCGTTCGCCGAGATGGCGCACCACGAGAGCGCCTCGCGGCAGACCAGCTTCGCCCCGGGCTCCCAGATCTCCCGTTTCCTGCGCCGCTGGCACGACGTGCTGACCGACGACCCGGCCTACAGCCCGCAGCTGCGCACCGACACCGATGTGGTCGCCCCCCGGGCCGACGCGGCCCGCTGGGTGAGCGAGCGCCGGCCCGCCTGACTCTACAGCGCCTCGCCGCGCATCAGCCGGGGCCGCGTGCCCCGTGAGGCCGCGGCCTCGCCGATGAAGAACCGCTTGAGACCGGGCAGGCGGTCGACGATCCCGAGGCCGAGGTCGCGCGCGAGCCGCAGCGGCAGGGCGTCGTTGGAGAACAGCCGGTTCAGCCCGTCGGTGGCTGCCGCCATGGCGAAGCTGTCGAACCGGCGGGCGCGCTCATAGGCCTGCAGCACGTCCGGGCTGCCGGGATCGAGCCCGAGCCGCAGGGCGCCGGTCACCGCCTCGGCCAAAGCCGCGGCGTCCGCCAGGCCGAGATTGAGGCCCTGGCCGGCAATCGGGTGGATGACGTGGGCGGAATCGCCGAGCAGCGCCAGCCGGTCGGCCCGGAACGCCCGGGCGATGCCGAAGGCCAGCGGGTGCCGGCTCGGGCCGTGCTCCAGGGCCAGCATTCCCAGATCCAGGGTGAACCGCCGCTCGATCTCGGCCAGCACCTCGTCGGGCTCGCCCGAGAGCAGCGCGTCGGCCTCGTCGGCCCGCTCGGTCCAGACGATCGAGGAGCGGTGGCCCAGCGTGCCGCCGTCCCGTAGGGGCAGGATCGCGAAGGGGCCGGCGGGCAAAAAGTGCTCGAAGGCTCGGCCCTGGTGCGGCCGGGTATGCCCGATCGTGGCCACGATCCCGACCTGCGGATAGGACCAGCCCACCCAGCCGATCCGCGCAGCCTCCCGCAGGCGGGAACGCGCGCCGTCGGCGGCCACCAGCAGGTCGGCCCGGAGGCTCTCGCCCGTGGTCAGCTCCGCCCGGATCGCCACGCCCTCAGGCAGCGCCCGCACCACGCCCCCTGTGACGATCGCGACGCCCCCGTCTAGGCAGGCCTCGGACAGCGCGCGCGCCAGGGGCTCGGCCTCGACCATGTGGGCGAAAGGCTCGCCCACCGCCCGGTCGGCCTGGTCCTCCTCCTCCCGCCCGAAGGTCAGGAACACCGGCCGCACCGGGTCGGCCAATCGGCTGTCGGAGATCACCATCTCGGCGATCGGCTCGGCGGAGGCCGCGATTCGCTCCCACAGCCCGAGCTGCGTCAGCATCCGCCGCCCACCCGCTGCCAGCGCGTAGGCGCGGCCGCGGTGCCGTGCGGGTTCGGCGCCGTGCGGGTCGATCACGGTCACGGCCAGAGCCGGCCCGTGGGCCTGCTTGAGTGCGAAGGCCAGGGCGAGGCTGGCGAGGCCGCCTCCGGCGATCAGGAGGCTGCGGCTGCCGGGGCGGGGCGTCTGGGCCGTCATCGTCACGGATCTCCGATCTGGGGGCCGAGCGCGTGGATCGCTCTGCCCGAAAGGCCTATGTCGCGTTTGGACGACGAACGGAAACCCCGCGACTCATGACCGACGCCACCACCGACGCGATGACCGACGCGGTCGCCGAGCTCATCGCCATCCTCGACCTCGAACGCCTCGAGGTCGACCTGTTCCGCGGCCAGAACCCGAAGACTGGCTGGCGCCGGGTGTTTGGGGGCCAGGTGGTGGCGCAGGCCCTCGTGGCCGCCACCCGCACGGTGCCTGACGACCGGCCGGCCCATTCGCTCCACGCCTATTTTATGCTGCCGGGCGATCCCCGCGCGCCGATCGTCTACGAGGTCGAGCGCATCCGCGACGGGCGCAGCTTCACCACCCGGCGGGTCAAGGCGATCCAGCACGGGCGGGCGATCTTCGCCACCACGATCTCCTACCAGGTCTCCGAGGGCGGGTTCGAGCACCAGCCGACCATGCCGGACGTGGCCGGGCCGGACGGCCTCCTCGACGGCAAGGCGCTGGCGGCCGCCGGTGCCGCCGGCATGCCGGAGGCTGTCGCCGCCTATTTCGGCCGCGAGCGCCCGATCGAACTGCGCCCGGTCGATCTCGACCGCTACATTGCCCGACGCAAGGATGGGTCGCGCCCCGAGCCGGTCTTCAATGTCTGGTTGCGGGCGGCCTCGGCGCTGCCGGACGACCCCGCCCTGCACCGTGCGGTGCTGGCCTACGCCTCTGACATGACCTTGCTCGACGTGTCTCTTATCCCGCATGCCAGCTCGGTGTTCGACCCCGACATCCAGGCAGCCAGCCTCGACCACGCCTTGTGGTTCCACCGCCCAGTCCGGATCGACGACTGGCTGCTCTATGCTCAGGACAGCCCCGCCGCCGGCGGCGCGCGCGGCTTCGCCCGCGGCCAGATCTTCGACCGCGCCGGCAACCTCGTCGCGTCCGTTGCGCAGGAAGGTCTCATTCGACCCCACGGGGGATGAGGTCACAGCGCGGCACATCTTCGCGTCCGATCCGCGCGGCGGCGCCGGCCGGCTGAACTGCGCCGTCATCTCGGCGCGCTGAAGCCGCGCCTGGGATTCGGATCCGCGGCCGATTCCACGACTTACGCCACCTGCGTGTCTGGGCTTCGGGCTTCGCTCTGCGGCGCCGGACTGAGCGACGGGCGTGCGAGGCGATAGGGTTCTAACAGGGGCCCATAAGCGATCGAATCGTCCCTCGCCCGAGGATTAAGACGCCTTCGCCAACGTGCGTTGCAGAATTGCACCGCTGCCATGTGCCTATTTATCAATCGTTTGCACGTTTTCTAGGCAACCATCCGGCGCGGCGTGCCCACAGCTTCGCCTGATAGGTCTATTTGCTGGGCATAACCGCGCCCGCCTGAAAAGTTCCCTGCCAAGCTCGGGTGGCATAGTCCTTGAATAGCCCCGCTCAACCGCGGGCCAGCCCGGCTCGGCGGGCGGCTCGGATTGGGCCGCTGCGTGGATCGGGCGATGGCATCGGTTCCCAGGGACTCGGTTAGGGGGCGCCGCCCATGAAGATCGTGATGGCCATCATCAAGCCGTTCAAGCTGGAGGAGGTGCGCGACGCGCTCACCGGAATCGGCGTCCACGGCCTGACGGTGACGGAAGTGAAGGGCTACGGCCGCCAGAAGGGCCACACCGAGATCTACCGCGGCGCGGAATACGCGGTGAGTTTCCTGCCCAAGCTCAAGATCGAGGTCGCGGTCGCCTCCGACCTGACCGCCAGCGTCATCGACGCCATCGCGGCGGCGGCCCGCACCGGCCAGATCGGCGACGGCAAGATCTTCGTGCTGCCCCTCGAGAAGGCGGTGCGCATCCGGACCGGCGAGACCGACGCCGACGCGCTCTGAGCCGGCCCGCCGACAACCTCAACCTTTACGCAACGCGCAACGCATCGTGACCGGAGCCACCTGTCCATGAAAGTCCGTAACGCCTTGATGCTCGGCTTGGGAGGCGCGGCGCTCGCCGCCCTCCTGATCGAGCCATCCCTCGCGCAGACCCCGGTTCCGGAAGCTGCCTCCGCGGCGCCGGCCGCCGCGGTCGTGCCGCTGCCCAACAAGGGCGACACCGCCTGGATGATGATCTCCGCGGCCCTTGTGCTGCTGATGAGCGTGCCGGGCCTGGCGCTGTTCTACGGCGGCCTCGTGCGCACCAAGAACATGCTGTCGGTGCTGACCCAGGTGTTCGCGATCGTGTCGATCGTCGGCCTGCTGTGGGTGTTCTACGGCTACAGCCTCGCCTTCACCAACGGCGGCGGCATCAACGACTTCGTCGGCGGCCTGTCGAAGGCGTTCCTGAAGGGCATCGACGCGAACTCGACGGTGGCGACCTTCTCCAACGGCGTCGTGATCCCCGAATACGCCTATCTGTGCTTCCAGATGACGTTCGCGATGATCACCCCGGCGCTGATCGTCGGCGCCTTCGCGGAGCGGATGAAGTTCTCCGCCCTGGTGGTGTTCACGATCCTCTGGGTCACGCTCATCTACTTCCCGATGGCCCACATGGTCTGGTACTGGGCCGGCCCGGATGCCGTCGGCAACGCCGCCAAGGCGCTGGCCGCCGCCACCGACGACGCCTCGAAGGCGACCGCCCAGGCGGCGCTCGACGCGGTCAACAAGGATGCGGGCTTCCTCTTCCAGAAGGGTGCCCTCGACTTCGCCGGCGGCACCGTGGTGCACATCAACGCGGGCATCGCCGGCTTCGTCGGCTGCCTGATCATGGGCAAGCGCATCGGTTACGGCCGCGACCTGCTCGCCCCGCACTCGCTGACCATGACCATGATCGGCGCCTCGCTGCTGTGGGTCGGCTGGTTCGGCTTCAACGCCGGCTCGAACCTCGAGGCCAACGGCACCGCCGCGCTGGCGATGCTCAACACCTTCGTGGCGACCTGCGGCGCCGCGGTGGCGTGGCTGTTCGCCGAGTGGGCGCTCAAGGGCAAGCCGTCGCTGCTCGGCATGCTCTCGGGCGCGGTAGCCGGCCTCGTGGCCGTCACCCCGGCCTCGGGCTTTGCCGGCCCGATGGGCTCGATCGTGCTCGGCCTCGTGGCCGGCGTGGTCTGCTTCGTGATGTGCTCCACCGTGAAGAACGCGTTGGGCTACGACGACTCCCTCGACGTGTTCGGCGTGCATTGCATCGGCGGCATCCTGGGCGCCCTGGCGACCGGCATCCTGGTCGATCCGAACCTCGGTGGCGTCGGCATCCCCGACTACACCTCCAAGCCGGGCGAACTGGCAGTCGGCGCCTACGACATGGTGAGCCAGCTCATCATCCAGGCGGAGGCGGTCGGCCTGACCCTGCTGTGGTCCGGCATCGGCTCGGCGATCCTCTACAAGCTCGTCGACCTGACGATCGGCCTGCGTGTGACCCAGGAAGAGGAGCGCGAGGGCCTCGACATCGCCGACCACGGCGAGCGCGCCTACAACTACTGAGAATGAACGGCGCGGCCCTCCGGGGTCGCGCCGCTGACATGAAAACCCCGGCTCCGCGAGGGCCGGGGTTTTTTGTCTTCATGTTGTGCCGTCGACCGACGCGCCGAAGCACGCCCGACGTAGATCCGGTCCACACCGTCAGTGCGCAGCGACGCAACCCGGTGATACGCCGCATCCGGAGATTGCACGCCGCGCCGAGTTGCTGCGCGGAGCTCGCGAGGACGGCGGACTGACGCGGGGGAGGGCGGAATCCGATGGCGGCATCGACGGCGACCTTCCGGCCAGCCTGCGCATGCCGCCCGGTCTCATGATCACCGTATCCGCTTCGAAAGAAGCGGTCGCCATTTTCGTGCAGAGCCTTCGCGAGGGGCGGCGTGAAATCGGTCACGCAGCGTCTACGCGTAGCGGACGGCGGCGCGGCGCGTCCTGGTGCGCCTCCTCGCACGACGATACGCGTCGCGCGAAGCGGTCGGCGCGACGAGTCGGCGGCGAGTGCGCTACGCTGCCTGGGCCAGTGCCGCCTTCTCCTCCGCGAACGCCCAGTCCAGCCACGGCGTCAGCGCTTCGAGGTCGGCCGTCTCCACCGTCGCGCCGCACCAGATCCGCAGGCCGGCCGGGGCGTCGCGGTAGGCGCCGATGTCGAGGGCGACGCCCTCGCGGTCCAGGCGCTCGACGATACCCGATGCAAGCGCCGCCACCGCCGCGTCGCCGCGGGCGAGCACGTCCGGGTCTGCGATTACCAGGCAGACGCCGGTGTTCGAGTAGGTCGCGGGGTCGACCGCCAGCGGCGCGATCCACGGGGTCCGGGCGACCCAGTCGTAGATCGCCTTGGCGTTGGCGTCGGCCCGGGCGTGGAGCGCCGGCAGGCCCCCGATCCGCACGGCCCAGTCGAGGGTGTCGAGGTAATCCTCCACCGCCAGCATCGAGGGCGTGTTGATCGTGTCGCCCTTGAAGATGCCCTCGATCAGCTTGCCGTCCTTGGTGAGCCGAAACACCTTCGGCAGCGGCCAGGCCGGGACGTGGCTCTCCAGCCGCTCGACCGCCCGGGGCGAGAGCACCAGCATGCCGTGCGCGGCTTCGCCGCCCATCACCTTCTGCCAGGAGAAGGTCACGACATCGAGCTTGTCCCAGGACAGCGGCTGCGCGAAGGCCGCCGAGGTGGCGTCACAGATGGTCAGGCCCGCGCGGTCGGCGGCGATCCAGTCGCCGTTCGGGACCTTCACGCCGGCGGCGGTGCCGTTCCAGGTGAAGACCACGTCGTTATTCCTGGTGTCGATCGCCGACAGGTCCGGAAGCACGCCGTAGGGCGTCTGGTGGATCCTGGGCGCGATCTTGAGCTGCTTGAGCGCGTCGGTGACCCACTCCTTGCCGAAGGCCTCCCAGGCGGCGACCTCCACGGGCTTGGGCCCGAGCAGCGTCCACATCGCCATCTCGACGGCGCCGGTATCGGAGGCCGGCACGATGCCGATGCGGTAATCGGCGGGCACCTGCAGCACCGAGCGGGTCAGGTCGATGGCCCGGCCGAGCTTGGCCTTGCCGATGCTGGAGCGGTGCGAGCGGCCGAGCGCGGCACCGTCCAGGGCGGCCGGGCTCCAGCCCGGACGCTTGGCGCAGGGGCCGGACGAGAAATGGGGAACGCGCGGGCGCCTGTCGGGTCGGCTCATCGTCGGATCCATCCTTGCAGATGGGCGCTCCTCGGCGGGGAGGAGTGTCCCGGAACCGCGCATGCGCCCAATCCGGGCCTCTGGCAAGCGCTTGTCCGGGTTGCAGTCTTCGGTGCGTGCCCCTGCCCGGGACAGGCTGTTCGGGCCTACGGAACCGTCGATTAATCTTGGGTCGTTAGCCTTAATGGCGTGCCGTGTTGCGTTCGAGGTACGCTGATGTCTTTCCACAGTGCTGCGATATTATCGGCCTGGTCGGTTTTACTTATGGTTATCGGCGCGTTAGCGACCCGCCTCGCCCTCGCGGGCCGGCTCCGGCATCCCGCCGCCCAGCCCCTGCAACTCGATCCCCTGGATTACGAATGCGACGGGCCCGTGATCGATCTGGAACCCGCCTGAAGGTCCGGGCGCCGCTCGGCGGTGATGCGTTCGGCCTCCGCCCGCCGCCACCGGGCGATGGCCCCGTGATTGCCGCCCGACAGCACCTCCGGGATCGGCCGGCCTTCCCAATCGCGGGGCCTCGTGTAGTGCGGGTATTCCAGGAGCCCGCCCTCGAAGCTTTCCTCGACGCCCGATTGCGCCTTGCCCATCACACCGGGCAGGAGCCGGACGCAGGCGTCGAGCACCACAAGGGCGGCGATCTCGCCCCCGGACAGCACGTAATCGCCGATGGAGACCTCCTCCAGGCCGCGGCCGGCGATGACCCGCTCGTCGACGCCCTCGAACCGGCCGCAGACGATCAGCGCCCCGGGGCCGGCGGCGAGGTCCCGCACCCGGGCCTGGCTGAGCGGCCGGCCGCGGGGCGACATCAGCAGCCGGGGCCGCGAATCGTCTGCCCCGGTCGCGGCGTCGATGGCGGCGGCGAGCACGTCGCAGCGCAGCACCATCCCGGCGCCGCCGCCGGCCGGCGTGTCGTCCACCGAGCGGTGGCGGCCGAGCCCGTGCTCACGGATGTTGCGCGCCTCCAGGCTCCAGTCGCCCCGGGCGAGCGCGTCGCCGGACAGCGACACGCCGAGCGGGCCCGGGAACATCTCCGGGTAGAGGGTGAGGATCGTGGCCCGCCAGGGCGTTTCCGCGCGCATCATGGCGCTTGATCGCGCGCCGGGTGCGGCACGGTCAACGGCCCGGGCACCGTTCGGTCCCCGGCGGGTTGTCGGCGATGATCCGGCGCACCCTTCTCCTCACGGCCCTCTTGGCGGGACCTGCCCTCCTGGCGGGACCGGCCCTCGCGGCCGGGCCCCTGGCGCCCCCGGGCGCCCCCGCCGGGGCGTTCCCCAAGCCCGACCGGCCCGTGGCCGAGATCGTGGCGCCGCAATGGTCGGCGGAGGCCGCGCGCGACAAGGCAGGGGAGTTCGAGGCTGTCGCCCGTGGGATGGGCATCGCCCCGGGTGAGACGGTGGCCGATATCGGCGCCGGCAGCGGCTATTACGTGGTGCGCCTGAGCCCGCGGGTCGGGCCCGGCGGCAAGGTCTTGGCCGAGGACGTGACCTACGCCTATCTGGCGAGCCTCGAAAAGCGCGTGACGGCGCTCGACAACGTCACCGTCGTGCGCGGCGAGCCCCACGATCCGCGGCTGCCGCCCAACTCGGTCGATGCCGCCATCCTCGTGCACATGTACCACGAGATCGCCCAGCCCTTCGGCCTGCTGCACAACCTCGCCCCGGCGATGCGCCCGGGCGGCCGGGTCGGCATCGTGGACGCCGACGACATCCCGTCGCGGCACGGCACCCCGCCGGCGCTCCTGCGCTGCGAACTCGCCGCCGCCGGTTACCGCGAGACGGGGTTTCACCCCCTGAACGGCGGTGCCTACCTGGCGGTGTTCGCGGCCCCTGCGCCGGATGAGAGGCCGCGCCCGGAGACGATCCGCCCGTGCCGGGATGCCGCGACGCCGCGCTGAGCGGTCCGGATCGTGCGGTCAGGGCGTGTCGGCGGTGCCCGGCAGCGCCGTATCGAGGTGGGCCGCGAACCCGGTGAGATGCGGGACCAGGTCGGGCCGCAACTCCATGGAGGGGATCGCGTAAGCGCCGCCGTTCTGCCGCCGGAACGGGATGGGATCCGTGCTGAACAGCGCGCGCATCCGGGCCCGAAGGCTCTCCGCGGTGGCCGCGAAGCCGCTCTCGCTCATGCTGTCGGCCCGATACACGACGAAAGGCGGGAGCACGGCGTAGCCCGGGTAGAACAGCACGCCGTGCTGGATCGGGAACAGCAGGTCATCGATCGGCCCGTTGATCCCCCGGGGGCCGTAATGCGTCTCCCAGCCGCCAGCCGTCACCACCAGCATCGCGCGCTTGCCGGCGAGGGTGCCCTCGCCGTAACGGTCGCCCCAGCGGGTCTCGCTGTGCTCGCCCACCCCGTAGGCGAACCCATAGGCGTAGACCCGGTCGATCCATCCCTTCAGGATCGCCGGCATCGAAAACCACCAGAGCGGGAACGCCAGGATCAGCGCATCCGCCCAGAGCAGCTTGGCCTGTTCGGTGGTTACGTCGTCGGTCAGGGTCCCGGTGAGGAACGCCGCGCTGGATGCGGCCGGGACCCGCAGGCGCGCCGCGTCCGGCAGGATCGGGAAGTCGGCCCGTTCGATGGTACTCTTCCAGCCCTCTGCGTAGAGGTCGGTGACGCGGACTTCGTGTCCGTCCGACTCCAGTTGGTCCACCGCCGCGCGGCGCAACGCGTTCGTCAGCGATGCCGGATCCGGATGGGCTGAGACGACGAGAATCTTCATGAGGCGGGCTCGCTGGGGAGGAAGAGCCGCGAAGCTAGAAGGCCGCCTGGCCATCCGGTAGACCGAACGGCGGGATAGGATCGTTCCGCGCAATGGATCAATCGAGCGTCACGCTGGAGCGGATGCGGAGCTTCGTCCGCGTGGTCGAGCGTGGCAGCCTATCGGCCGTGGCGCGCGAGCAGGGCGTCGGTCAATCGACCGTCAGCCGGCACGTGGCCGAACTCGAAGCCGCCCTGGGCGCCAGCTTGCTGAACCGGACCACGCGGCGGGTCACCCTGACCGACGAGGGCACGCGTTTCCACGCCGAGGCGCGCACCATCCTGCGGATGGTCGAGGAGGCCGCGGACGGCGTCCGGAACGCGGGGGGCGGCCTGACCGGCACGGTGCGCGTGTCATGCACGGCGGCCCTGGGCGTTCGACACGTCTGCCGGGCGCTGTTCGCAGTCCAGGATCACTATCCGGGACTCAGCGTCGATTTCGGTTTGACCGACGAGCGGATCGACCTCGTGCGCGAGGCGACGGATGTCGCGATCCGGCTCGGCCCGCTGGCGGAGAGCAGCCTGCAGCGCAAGGCCGTCGGTCGCTCGCGCCGGATCCTGGTGGCGTCCCGGCGCTATCTCGCAGATCACGGCCGGCCCGAGAAACCGGACGACCTGGTGCGGCATTCAATCATCCGCATGAGCAACGTTGCCGGCAGCGACACGCTGTGCCTGTACGGGCCGGACGGCGCGACATCCCGCGTCCCAGTGGGCGGCCGCTTGCTGGTCGACCACGGCTTGGCCGCCCGCGAGGCCCTGGCGCAGGGGCGTGGCATCGCGGCCGCCCATATCTGGCTCGTGGACGATCTGCTGGCGGCGGGGGCGATCGAGCACGTCCTGCCGGACTACGCGCCCGCGCCGGTCCAACTCTCGATCCTGATCGTGCCGGGCCGCATCCGCATCCGGCGTATCCGTCTGGTGGTCGATGCCCTGGCGGCCGCGCTTGCCGAGCTTCCCGGAATCGACAGGCCCTAAGCGGGTGGCCGATCACGCACCGGCCCCAGCCTGAGCCTGTCAAAACACTCAGCCCGGATCGTCGGCCGGCTTCTCGCCCACCGGCGCGAAGAAATCCTCGGGCAGAACCACGGTTACCCGCCGCTGCGCGATGTCGAGGACCGGCACGAACGCCTTGGTGAAGGGCAGCAGCGCCGTGGCGCCGCCCGCGGCGGGCTTGAGCTCGAGCAGGTCGCCGCCACCGTAATTCGGAACCGCGACGACCGTGCCGACGACGTTGCCGGCCTCGTCCACCGCCGTGGTCCCCACGAGGTCGGCTGCATAGACCTCGTCGTCGTCGTCGGGCTCCGCGAGGCGGTCGCGGGGGATGAACAGGGCGACGCGGTTGAGCGTCTCGGCAGCGCTGCGGCTGCCGATATCCTTGACCCGGGCGATCAGGATGTCAGGGGAGGATCCCGGGGCGGTGCGCACGGCCGACAGGGTCAGCGTGCGATTGTCGGAGGTCATCAGCGGGCCGTAGCCGGCGATCGCCAACGGATCGCCGGTGTAGGATTTCAGGCGGATCTCGCCGTTGAGCCCGTGCGCGCGGCCGAACTCGCCCAGGAGGACGAGGTTCGGGTCGGGCGGCACGGGCGGGGCCACCGGCTTGGGGGCCGGTGCCTTGGGCGAGGTCGCGGCCTCGGGCGCGATTGCGCCGATAGCCGTGCCAGCGCGGCCACGGCGACCGCCGTCGCGGGAGGATGGACCAGCGGGGCGGCGTGCCATGGCCTCGAGCCTCAGGCCGCGGCGTCCTCGGCGGGCGCGGCGGCCTTCTCGGCGCGCTTGGTCGCGCGCTCCTTGGCCTTCTCGCCGGGCTCGGCCTTCTGCGGGTTGTTGCGCGTCGGGCGCTTGGCGAGGCCGGCTTGGTCGAGGAAGCGCAGGACCCGGTCGGTCGGCTGCGCGCCCTTGGCGAGCCAGCCCTGGATCTTCTCGGCGTCGAGCTGGATCCGGGCCGGATCGTCCTTGGCCTTCATCGGGTCGTAGGCGCCGACCTTGTCGATGAAGCGGCCATCGCGGGGGGCGCGGGCGTCGGCGACGACGATGCGGTAGTACGGACGCTTCTTGGCGCCACCGCGCGTGAGACGGATCTTCAGGGCCATTGTCTTAGGACTTTCTCTGTTCGTCGACCGACGGCGCATGGTTGGCCGCGATCGTCTGGTGGTGCCGGATGACCTCCTTGACCACGAAGGCCAGGAACTTCTCGGCGAAGTCGGGGTCGAGCTTGGCCTCGACCGCGAGTGTGCGGAGCCGGGCGACCTGACGCGCCTCCCGGTCCGGATCGGAAGGGGGGATCCCCTTTCGGGCCTTGAGCTCGCCGACCCGCTGCGTGCAGCGGAAGCGCTCGGCGAGCAGATGGATCAGCGCCGCATCGAAATTGTCGATGCTGTCGCGCAGGCGGGCGAGTTCGGGATCGACCGCTTGGGCAGCGAGGACGCTCATTTCTTCTTCCCCGGCATGAAGCCGCCGAGACCGGGCAGCTTCGGGCCGCCGAGGCCGGGAAGCCCCGGCATCTTCGGCATTCCACCCAGGCCGCCGCCCAGTCCGCCCCCGCCCAGGCCCGGCGGCATCGGCGGCAGCTTGCCGCCGAATTGCTTCTCGATCTGCGCGATCTGCTCGGGCGTCGGCTCGGGCATGCCCGGCGGAAGGCCTCCCGGCATGCCGCCGCCCATGCCACCGCCGCCGAGACCGAACATCGAGCCGAGGGCCTGCCCGATGCCGCGCTTGCCCGAGCCCATCGCCTTCATCATGTCGGCCATGGTCCGGTGCATCTTCAGGAGCTTGTTGATCTCCGAGACATCGACGCCGGAGCCCGCCGCGATGCGCTTCTTGCGGGAGTTCTTCAGCAGATCGGGGTTCTTCCGCTCGTGCGGGGTCATCGACGAGATGATCGCCCGCTGGCGCTTGAACATCTTCTCGTCGAGGTTGGCGCCCTCGACCTGCTTCTTCATGGCGCCCATGCCGGGCAGCATGCCCATCAGGCCGCCGATGCCGCCCATCTTCTCCATCTGGGCGAGTTGCATGGAGAGGTCCTCCAGGTCGAACTTGCCCTTGCGCATCTTCTCCGCGGTGCGGAGCGCCTGCTCGTGGTCGATGGTCTCGGCGGCCTTCTCGACCAGGGAGACGATGTCGCCCATGCCGAGGATGCGGTTGGCAACGCGGGCCGGGTGGAACTCCTCCAGCGCGTCGACCTTCTCGCCGGTGCCGACGAGCTTGATCGGCTTGCCGGTGACGGCGCGCATCGAGAGCGCCGCGCCGCCGCGGGAATCGCCGTCCATGCGGGTGAGCACGATGCCGGTGACGCCGAGCCGTTCGTCGAAGGCGCGGGCGGTGTTGACCGCGTCCTGGCCGGTCAGCGCGTCGGCGACCAGCAGCACCTCGTGGGGCCGCGTCGCGGCCTTCACCTCGGCCGCCTCGACCATCAGGGCCTCGTCGACCGTAGTGCGGCCGGCGGTGTCCAGCATCACCACGTCGAAGCCGCCGAGGCGGGCCGCCTCCATAGCGCGCTTGGCGATCTGCACCGCCGACTGGCCGGCCACGATCGGCAGGCTCTCGACGCCGACCTGCTTGGCCAGCACCGCGAGCTGCTCCATGGCGGCCGGGCGGCGGGTATCGAGGGAGGCCAGCAGGACGCGGCGCTTCTCGCGCTCGGACAGGCGCCGGGCGATCTTGGCGGTGGTGGTGGTCTTGCCCGAGCCCTGGAGGCCGACCATCAGGATCGGCACCGGCGCCGGGGCGTTGAGGTCGATCACCTCGGCATCCGTGCCGAGCATCGCCACCAGCTCGTCGTTGACGATCTTGACGACCATCTGGCCGGGGGTGACCGACTTGAGCACGACGGCGCCGACCGCCTTCTCCTTCACCCGGTCGGTGAAGCCGCGCACGACCTCCAGAGCCACGTCGGCTTCCAGCAGGGCGCGGCGGACCTCGCGCATCGCCGCGGTGACGTCGGCTTCGGTCAGGGCGCCCCGGCGGGTGAGCCCCGAGAGGATGCCGGACAGGCGGTCGGACAGGCCTTCGAACATGGTTTTTCCGACCCGCGCTTACTGTTCGAGACCGGCGCGCTCGACGCGGCGCGCCTGGAGGGCGGCCTCGAAGCTGCGCACGGCGCTCGCGAACTTGTCCCGGCACTCCGGATTGCAGAACCCGACCACCGCGCCGTTGTAGAGCGTCAGCGAGTCGGCCGAGATCGGCTTGCCCGACCACGGGCAGGTCTCGTTGATCGCATCCGCGATATTCAATGCGGCTGGGGTCACGGCGACTTGGGTCATGCGATAAGCCTCGACCGGCGGAGCCCGGCGAAGCGGATCGGCCCAACACAGATCGCGCCCGAGGGCGCGGACGCGCTGTCGGGCGTTGACCTCCGGCCTCAGGGGCCGGTCGGCTTCGTGTCGTGACGATCTGCTACGGATCGGAAGCGCGGGGTAGCGGCAGCCACCGCAAAAGTCAATTTTCGGTATCCCGCCCGCGAACCATCTCACGGTTGAGAGGACCGAGTGCCATTAACTTTTACGGATCGTTAAGCATGTTGCGACTCTGATCGGGCAGCACCCGTTCAGGACGACCGCCGATGTCGGAACCCGCCCGCACCCTGCCGCCGCACGAGACCGGCAGCCGCATCGCCCCCGGCCCCCTGCGGGACTGGCTGGCGACGATGAAGACCCACAGCCCCGCCGAGCAGCATGGCGACGACCGCCCGTATGAGGCTGAACCGGACGCCAAGGCCCCCCGGGCCGCCGAGGCGGCCTGGTCGCCGCGACTCGTGGCGCAGCCCGAGGCGCCCGGCGCGGTCGCGGAGGATGCGGACGTGTCCGAGCTGATGGCCGAGAACATGATGCTCAAGGCCAAGCTGAAGCTCGAGGCCGACCGCCAGACCGAGCTGCAGGCGATCCTGGCCGAGGAGATCCGGGCGCTGCGGGACCATATCCGCGAGGAGATCGGCTCGATCGAGGACCTGCGCGCCGAGCAGGAGGAGGTCCGCGCCGAGCGCGAGGAGTTCCGGAGCGAGCGCGAGCGGTTCCGTCAGGAGCGGGAACACATGCGGGCCGAGCGCGACTGCGCGGTCACGGAGCGCGACGGGCTGCGAGCCGAGCGTCACGCGATGGCGGCCGAGCGCGACGCCCTGCGCGAGGAGCGCGACCTGTGGCGCGCCCGGACCGAGGCCCTGGCCCAGCCGCTGTTCCAAGCCCCGAAGCGCTGAAGACACCCCTGAAAAGCCGAAGGGCCACCCGTGAGGGTGGCCCTTCCATTGCCGAACCGTCATGTCCGGCGGAACTGTCCCGAAATCGGGGCTCAGACGCGTCTTAGAGCGACGCGCCGGAGGCGACGGTCCAGGTCCGGTAAGCCGAGACTGACGGCTGATGACAATGAGACACTGGATCACCTCCTTTCGTTCGTTGCGGGTGATGCGAAGGTAGGTGGCCGGACCCGGCTTGTGAAGCCCCGTGGCTGCGCCCGTTTGTCCTCCCCGTGCGCCCGCTTTCCCGCTTCGGCTGCCGGGCGTATGACGAGCCCACCGAGGTCAGCCCGAACCGCCGTTGAACGCGCCCGTCACGCCCCTGCCGCGTCCGCCCGAGGATGCAGCCCTCGATCCCGAGGCCATGCGCCAGCCGCTCGGCAACGCGTGGTACTGCGTCGGCCAGTCCCGCAGCCTCGGCCGCACCGGGCTCCGCGCCGTGGAGCTGAACGGCGAGCAGATCGTGCTCGGCCGGGCCCCAGACGGGACCCCGTTCGCGCTGCGCGACCGCTGCCCGCATCGCGGCATGGCCCTGTCGAAGGGCCGCTTCGACGGCGACACCCTGATGTGCCCGTTCCACGGCTGGCGCTTCGGCACGGACGGGCGCTGCCGGGACGTCCCGACCCTGTCCGAGCACGACGCCGCCGATTTCTCCCGCATCCAGGTCCAGCGCTTCCCGGTACGGGAGAGCGCTGGGTTCCTGTGGGTGAACCCGCATCTCGGGCCCGCCTCCGGCGACGTGCCCGCGGTGCCGGAGCTGGATTTCGCGCCGGCCGGCTCCCTGGTCGTGGAACTCGTGGTCGAGGCGTCCTACGATCTCACCACGCTGAGCCTGGTCGATCCCGGCCATGTCGCCTTCGTGCACGACAGCTGGTGGTTCCGGCCCTCGAAGCAGCTGCGCGAGAAGGTCAAGACGTTCCAGCCGGTGCCGCACGGCTTCGTCATGACGAGCCACGCCACCACGACGAGCTCACCAGTCTACCGCCTGCTCGGCGGCGTGCCCGAGGTCGAGATCGAGTTCCGGCTGCCCGGGGTCCGGTTGGAGCGCATCCGCGCGGGTGACAAGCGGGTGGCCAACTACACCTTCGCCACGCCGCTCACGCCGGACCGGACGATGCTGACCAACGTCCTGGTGTGGAGCATGCCGGCGCTGAACCTGCTCAAGCCCATCGCGCGGCCGCTGATGCGGCAGTTCCTCACGCAGGACCAGGAGGTGCTTCAGCACGCGCAGGACGGCCTGGACCGTAAGCCGACCATGGTGCTGTTCGGACAGGGCGACCTGCCCTCGCAATGGTATTTCCGGCTCAAGCGCGAAGCCCTGGACTCGGCCCGCACCGGGCGCCCGTTCGAGAATCCCCTGGAACGGCGCGAGCTGCGCTGGCGGTCCTGATTTATAGAGCAGTTATTGGGCTCTATTCGGGGCGAGTAACGCTCTATTAACCACACTTTGCGCAATGATTTCCTAGACCTATTCCTCTCGAGACGCTGCGCGCCGATGCCCCGTTTCTACATCGACCTCCATGACGGTTCCCAGCCGGTCCGCGACGAGGTCGGCTTCGACCTGCCGGACCTGCCGGCCGCCCGCGCCAAGGTCACCCGGATCATGTCGGCGATCGCCCGCGACATGCTACCCGACGTGGAGCGCCAGGATTACGTCGCCTGCGTCCGCGATACGGTCGGCAAGGTCGTGTTCCGCGCCCGCCTGTCGCTCGCCGCCGAGGCCGTGGAGTGAGGCAAAAGCGGGCCTGAGGCTCCCCGTCGCGGTGGCCGGAGCTTGACCACGGCGCCGGGCCGGCCATTTCCCAACCATGAAACGGCGCAGCCTGCTCACGGTCGCGAGTGCGGCCACGGTGATGACGCTCGGCGGCGTCGGCTATGCCGCCCACCGCCGGGGCAAGAACCCCTATTATCGCGGCCCGGAATCGGACCATTTCGACGGCCTGCGCTTCTTTTTGCCGGACCAGGCCACCGACAAGTCGTTGCCGGACGTGCTGCGCTGGCAGGCCAAGCGGCAGCGCGAGCCCTGGCCGAAGAGCTACCCGAGCCCGTTCCCCGCGGACCGTCCGCCCGAGCGCAGCGGATCCTTGCGCGTCGTGCTGATCGGGCACGCGAGCTACCTGGTGCAGGTCGCCGGCCGCAACATCCTGATCGATCCGGTCTTCGCCCGGCGCGCCAGCCCGGTCCGGTTCGCCGGACCGAAGCGGGTCAACCCGCCCGGGATCGCGTTCGCCGACCTGCCCCCGATCGATGCGGTGCTGATCACCCACAACCATTACGATCATCTCGACGGGCCGAACCTCGCCCGGATCTGGCAGGCCCACCAGCCGCTGATCGTCGCGCCGCTGGGCAACGACACGATCCTGCGCAACTTCGACGACACGATGCACGTCGAGACCCGCGACTGGGGTGAGTCGGTGGATCTCGGCGACGGTCTCGCCGTCCACCTGGTGCCGGCCAACCACTGGTCGGCACGCGGCGTGCAGGACCGGCGCATGGCGCTGTGGTGCGCCTTCGTGATCACCTCGGCCCAGGGCGTCCATTACCATGTGGGCGATACCGGCTTTGGCGACGGCGGGCTGTTCCGCGACATCCGCGCCCGGTTCGGGGCGCCCCGCCTCGCGACCCTGCCGATCGGTGCCTACGAGCCGCGCTGGTTCATGCAGGCGCAGCACGTAAACCCGGCCGAGGCCGTGGAGGCCTTCGCGCTGCTCGGGGCCGACCAGGCGCTCGGCCACCATTGGGGCACGTTCCAGCTCACCGACGAGGGCATCGAGCGGCCCGCAGAGGCTCTGGCGGCGGCCTTGGAGGCGCACGGCATCACTCCCGAGCGCTTCCTGGCGCTGCGGCCCGGGCAGGTCTGGGGAGCCTGAGGCGCAGAATACCGACCGCCGCCGCGCTGGGCACGATGCATGCAGGATACCGTATGCAGCCTGCCTGCGGCGCGTCTCGATGACGGGGGCGACCGCCGGCCGGCCGCGCGTCCCCTTCTGCCGAGAGACCCGATGGACCCGATCAAGCCGACACGCCGCTCGCTCATGGCCGGGGGCGCCGCCCTGGCTGCGCTCGGCACCGCGGGCCGGGCCGGCGCGCAGGGCGCGGCCGCCGGCAGCCTGACCTACGGCATCTCGATGACCGACCTCCCGCTCACGACCGGCCAGCCGGATCGCGGCGCCGGCGGCTACCAGTTCACCGGCCTGACCCTGTACGATCCCCTCGTCGCCTGGGATCTGGGCATTGCCGACCGGCCGGGCCGGATGGTCCCCGGTCTCGCCACCTCCTGGGCGGTCGACGCGGCGGATCCGAAGGTTTGGGTCTTCCACCTGCGCGAGGGCGTGGCGTTCCATGACGGCTCGGCCTTCGACGCCGACGCGGTGATCTGGAACTTCGACAAGGTGCTCAACAAGGAGGCACCGCATTTCGACCAGCGGCAGGCCGCCCAGGTCCGCCCGCGGCTGCCGGGCGTCGCGAGCTACCGCAAGCTCGACGCGAAGACCGTCCAGGTGACGACCAAGAACCCCGACAGCCTGTTCCCCTACCAGATGCTGTGGTTCCTGATCTCCTCGCCCGCCCAGTACGAGGCGGTGGGGCGCGACTGGGCGAAGTTCGCGTTCCAGCCCTCGGGCACCGGCCCGTTCAAGATGGGCCAGCTGGTCCCGCGGGTCCGCCTCGAGCTCCTGCCGAACGCCGGCTACTGGAACCCGAAGCGGGTGCCCAAGCTCGCGAAGCTGACGCTGACCTGCGTGCCGGAGGACCTCGCCCGGGTGAACGCGCTGCTCTCCGGCAATGTCGACCTGATCGAGGCGCCGGCCCCCGACGCGGTGCCGCGCCTCAAGTCATCCGGCATGCGCGTCGTCGGCAACGACACGCCCCATGTCTGGAACTATCACCTGTCGATGCTGGAAGGCTCGCCCTGGCGGGACGTGCGCCTGCGCAAGGCCGCCAACCTCGCCATCGACCGCGACGGCGTGGTCCAGCTCCTGGGCGGCCTCGCCCAGCCGGCGGTGGGCCAGATGCAGACGTCGAGCCCGTGGTTCGGCAAGCCGAGCTTCCAGATCAGGACCGACGTCGAGGCGGCGCGCAAGCTCGTGGAGGAGGCCGGGTTCTCGGTGAAGAACCCGGCGAAGGCGACGATCATGATCCCCACCGGCGGGACGGGGCAGATGCTGTCCCTGCCGATTAACGAGTTCGTCCAGCAGAGCTGGGCCGAAGTCGGCATCCAGGTCGAGTTCAAGACCGTCGAGCTGGAGGTCGCCTACACGGCGTGGCGCCAGGGCGCGGCGGATCCGAGCCTCAAGGGCGTCACCGCCGGCAACATCGCCTACGTCACCTCGGATCCGTTCTACGCGATCCTGCGCTTCTACGATTCGAAGCAGATCGCCCCGAGCGGCGTGAACTGGAGCCACTACCGCAATCCCGAGGTCGACGCCCTCTGCGACAAGG
Organism: Methylobacterium sp. AC315; assembly: GCF_979253755.1. Lineage (NCBI taxonomy): Bacteria > Pseudomonadati > Pseudomonadota > Alphaproteobacteria > Hyphomicrobiales > Methylobacteriaceae > Methylobacterium > Methylobacterium sp. AC315. The sequence continues at coordinate 178,907 of NZ_CEEDEA010000002.1, read as the reverse complement.
TGAAGGCGAGCCTGGACCCCGAGGAGCAGAACAGGCTGCTGGCCCGCATCCACGAAATCGTCGTCGACGACGCGGTGCAGGTTTGGGTGGTGCACGATACCAACCCGCACGCTTTGTCACCGCGAGTGAAGAACTATGTTCAGGCGCAGCATTGGTTTCAGGACTTGTCGACGCTGGCCTGAGACAGCCGGGACCTCTGCGACGCCGCGGGAGATGCCTGGGCGAATCGGGAACGATCGTCGCGAGACTGTGTTGGGACCCCAACGCACGAAGGAGTGTCCCATGAAGACCCTGCTTGCCGGCGCCATTCTGGCCGCCTCCCTCGCGACTGTCGTCCCGGCTTCGGCCCAGCGCATCGATATCGGACCCGACGGTCCCAGCGTCGACCTGCGCTCGCGCGGTCAGCGGGAGCGGGATTTCCGCCGGGACGAATACCGCCGGGATCGTGACCGCGCCGATGACGACGACCGGATGTATCGTCGCCAGCGCTTCGAGGACGACCGCCCAGCGGTTCGCCGCGGCTACGGTTACTGATTCGGGCTGTCCACAGCTTGCGTGACTGAATGCTTTTTAAGGGGTCGGCCCAGGCCGACCCCTTTTTCGCGTCGTTCGTCACCCGGAAGACGTGCGACTGGCCTGCCCTGCCAATTTCGCACTTGCAGCATTGTCTGGGCGAGACTAGGAAGATCCCGCATCGAGTTTCGGGAGAATTTGGCAATGACCCTTCGGTTCATCAGTGGTTTCGCGGCTTTTGCCTTCGCCGTTTCCGGCCTCGCCGTCCCGGCCGCCCTCGCCAAGCCGGTGACGGGCGCCAGCGCCGTCAAGATGATCGACACCGACAACGACGGGACCGTCGACCTCAAGGAAGTCGAGGCCGTCGCCTCCGCGACCTTCGACCGCCTGGAGAAGGATGCCGACGGCACCCTCGACGCCAAGGAGCTGAAGGGTCGCCTGAGCAAGGCCGGCCTGAAGCAGGCCGATCCGGACAACGACGGTACCGTCGACAAGAAGGAATACCTCGCGGCCGTCGGCGAGCGCTTCAAGATGGCCGACCCGGACAACGACGGCACCCTCGACGCCAAGGAGCTGAACTCCAAGGCCGGCAAGGCGCTGCTCGCCCTCGTCAAGTAACGTTGCGTTAATACTGATTGCGCGCATCGAAGATGCAGGCGCCCCCGTGGATCTCTCCGCGGGGGCGTTCTTGCGTTCGAACCGGGAATGCCATGTGGATGGCCGGCAAGCCGGCGTCACTGCTGTTACATCCCTCGGTTGTAATCACCTTCTTCTTTGATGATGTCGGGATCGACCTTTCCGACGGCGTAGCCTGCGACAATCCCGCTTTGAAACCGTTATGCCTGCAAGATGGGCAGGCGGACGGTTGACTGATCGCAACCTGTAGGTGCAGTTTGGAGGCGGTTGGGGGACCGAACCATGCGTAAGGACACGCCAGACGACGTCACGAGCCTCGAATTGCTTGCAGAGATGCGGGCCATGATCGACGCCGCGCGCCAGGTCATCGAAGGCTCGCAGGTCACCCGTGTCGGGCCGGTGGGCGAATCGGCGGCCGCTCCGGTGTCGACACACGGGGCAGACGCGCCGCACGATCCCGTGGACCTGCTCGGCGACATCAGCGACAGCCTGCTCGACGCCTATCAGTTCGCGAAACACGACGGCGATCCGCTGACCATCGCGCTGATCGAGAAGGTCCTGTTTCATGTCGGGCGCCGGCTCGCGCGGGGCATGACGCCCGCTGAGGCCGGCATTCCCTGCCACTGACGCCTCGTTCAAGGCGATGGCCGGCTTGAGGGTCGCCGGTCCTCAGGCGCTGCCGGCCTCGATGCGATCGAGGAACGCCCGCAGGTAGCGTCCGGCGGCGTCGGCGCGCTCGACCGCCAGGAGGTGCGCCGCCCGCGGCAGTACCACGAGCTCGGCTTCGGCGATGCCGGCGCAGAGCGCCTCGGCCATGGCGGGGGGCGTCGATGGGTCGTCGCGCCCGGCCATCACCAGGGCCGGGGCCGCGATCGCGGACAGGGCGGGCCGAAGGTCCATCCGGCCGATGACGCCGCAGCATACCGCGTAGCCGACCGGATCGCAGGCGACGAAGCGCTCCCGCACGGCCCGCATGGCGCCGGGTGAGTGTTCGGCGAAGGCGGGGGTGAACCAGCGCGCCAGCGTCGCATCGACGAGCGCACCGGTCCCCTGCATCCGCGCCGTCTCGGCACGCTCGTCCCAGCTCTGCGTGCTTGGAAGATGCGCGGCCGTCGCCATCAGGGTCGCGCTCGTGCAGCGTTGCGGATCGGCGCTGGCCAGCGCCTGCACGATCATGCCGCCGAGCGAGAGCCCGACCAGATGGGCGCGGGCGATCCCGAGCGCGTCGAGGAGCCCCGCGAGATCGCCGGCCAGGTCCGCGATCTCGGTCGGCCGGTCGCACGTCTCGGAGCCGCCATGTCCGCGGGTATCGTAGCGCAGGGTCCGGAAACGGCCGGCGAGCGCCGGCAGCAGGGCGTCCCACATGTCCAGGGTGGCACCAAGCGAGTTTGAGAACGCAACCACGGGGGCGTCCTCGGGGCCCTCTAGGAGATAGCGGAACGCGAGTCCCCGGACGGTGATCTTCGGCATCAGACGTCTCCGTGTACGGTTGCATCCGGACCGGTGCCTCCCACCGGCCGACGGCACGTCCCGCCGAGATAGGTCGTCCGCCGGCAGCGATCAGCGCCCGTCCGGATAATCCGGCCGCCCGGGAGAGCGCGCCCGGCGTTCCAGTTCTCGATCATGAAGCCGGTGAGCGTGTCGAGCATCCGGTGCTACTGGCGCGATCCCCTGGCCGCGCGTCGGCCGCACGCATCCGGGCGCCCGCTACCGGGTTGGTGTGGTGCAGCCCGGAGCCGGATCATGATGGCCGAACCCTACGATCTCGACCGTTTCGTCGCCGCCCAGGCGGGCGTCTACGACCGGGCCCTCGCGGAATTGCGGGCCGGGGAGAAGCGCAGCCATTGGATGTGGTTCATCTTCCCGCAGATCGCCGGCCTGGGCTCCAGCCCGATGGCGCAACGCTACGCGATCGGCACCCTGGACGAAGCGCGGGCCTACGGCGCGCATCCGGTGCTCGGCGCGCGGCTGCGCGCCTGCACAACGGCGGTGAACGGCGTCACCGGCCGCACGGCCCACGCGATCTTCGGCTCCCCGGACGACATGAAATTCCGCTCCAGCATGACCCTGTTCGCGCGCGCCGCGCCGGAGGAGCCGGGTTTCGACGCGGCTTTGACGCGGTATTTCAACGGCGAGCCCGACCCGCGGACGCTCGCTAAGCTCAGGCACCCTTAACCGATCACCGGCCCCATAGGCCGACGCGCTCCGCCCGGGCCTGCTCCTCGGCGCCGAGGAGGTCGGGGGGCGCATCGTCCGAGGCCCGGGCGCCGCCCGCGGTGAGGATCAGGGCGGCGAGGTCGTCGCCCTCGATCCGGCACCGGCCGGCGGCATCCTCGGACACGCTGCAGACCACCTCGCGGCGACGCAGGTACTTGGCGAGCTGCCGGGCGAGATGCCCGCGCTCGCCCACGACGCCGAGGAGGCGCACGGTCCGCCCACGCAGCGACAGGGTCCCGGTGTCGATCACCTCGGGCACGCCCCGGATCTCGCTGGACGCGACAGGGATCGGCTGAGGGGCCGGCTGCGGCGCCGACGCGACGGCCGGGGCCGGCTCGGCCCGTTCCGCCGACGGGCGCGGACGGTTCTTGGCGAGCTGGGCGGAGGCCCGCTGGATGAAATCGTGGAAGATCCCGGCCGGCATCTCGCCGCCGAACATCCGGTTCATCGGGCTGTCGTCGTCGTTGCCGATCCAGACCCCGACCACGAGGTCCGGGGTCATGCCGACGAACCAGGCGTCGCGGAAATCCTGGCTGGTGCCGGTCTTGCCGCCGATGATCTGGCCCGGCACCCGCGCCGCCCGGCCGGTCCCGGAATCGACCACCGCCTGGAGCGAATCAAGCATCATCTGGCGCGGCTCCTGCGCCAGGGTGGCGGCCGGCGCCGGCTCGGCCCGGACGTAGAGCGGCTGCGGGCCCGCCCCGCGAATCGCGTGGATGCCGAAGCTCGCGAGCGGCGCGCGGCCGGACAGCACCGAGCCGTAGGCGCGGGTCATCTCCAGCAGGCTGACGGTGCCGGAGCCGAGGACGAGGCTCGGCACGTTCGGCAGCTCGGACTGGATCCCCAGCTTGCGGGCGGTGGCGATCACCGCCGGGATGCCGACATCCTGCCCGAGCTGGGCCGCCACCGTGTTGATCGACAGCGCGAAGGCGGTCCGCAGCGGCACAGGGCCGCGATAGCGCCCGTCGTCGTTCTCGGGCTCCCAGTCGCCGATGCGCACTGGGCGGTCGTCCATCACGCTCTCGGGCGTCAGGCCCTGCTCGTAGGCGGTCAGATAGACCAGGAGCTTGAACAGCGAGCCCGGCTGGCGCTTGGCCTGGACCGCGCGGTTGAACTGGCTGTCCTCGTAGTCCCGGCCACCCACCATCGCGAGGATCGCGCCGGCCTTCGACAGCACCACCATGGCGGCCTGGCCGACCTTGCGCTTGGCGCCGTCCTTGTCGAGGCGCCGGGCGACGACGCCCTCCGCGAGGCTCTGCAGGTCGAGGTTGAGGGTGGAGCGCACGGTCATGTCGCCGTCGGTGCCGGCGAGCCGCTTCACGTCGCCGGCGATCATGTCGAGGAAGTAGTTGGTGCCGGGCGGCGCCTCGGGCGGAGACTTCAGCGTGACGCTCTGCTTGCGCGCGGCGTCGGCCTCCTTCTGCGTGATCGCCCCGGTCTCGACCATGGCCTGGAGCACCACGTCGGCGCGCTCCTTCGCGCCGCCGAGGTTGCGGGTCGGGGCGAGCTGCGAGGGCGCCCGCACCAGCCCGGCCAGCATGGCCGCCTCGGGCAGGGTCAGCGCCTTGGCGGGCTTGCCGAAATAGCGCCGGGCGGCCGCGTCCGCCCCGTAGGCGCCGGCCCCGAAATAGGCGGTGTCGAGGTAGCCGAGCAGGATCTCGTCCTTACTCATGGTCGTCTCGACCCGCAGCGCGAGGAACGCCTCCTGGACCTTGCGCCAGAGCGTCTTCTCCTGGTTGAGCGAGGTCAGGCGGACATATTGCTGCGTGATCGTCGAGCCGCCCTCGCGCACCCCGCCACCCGCGGCGTTGCGCCAGGCGGCGCGGGCGAGCCCGCGCAGGTCGATGCCCCAATGGCTGTAGAACCGGCGATCCTCGATCGCGACGATCGCCTTGGCGAGGTTCGCGGGCAGGTCGGCGGCGGTGAGCTTCTGGCCGCGGAAGCTGCCCCGGGTGGCGAAGACCCGGCCGTCATCGGCCTCGACGGTGATCGCCCGCTGGCCGGTATCGACGATCGCCCCGCCCAGCGGCGGAAGGGTCACCAGGGCGGCCAGCAGGTAGACCGCCAGCGCCAGGGCCGGCAGCAGGATCGCGGCCCCGGCGGCGAGCAGAACGGGCCGGCGCCGCAGGCGGGCGAAGCGGCGGGCGAAGCGGCCGTGACCTGCCGCGACGCGCGGTACCGTGTCCGCCGCAGCGGGCCGATCGGCCGCGACGGGCTGCGCGCGGTCACGTCGACGGGTCAGGGCGCCGGCGATGCGCGAGAAACCAGAACGCCCGGCTTGCAGGACGCCGCGTCCGGCGGCGGCGATCAGGATCCACAGGTGCCGGAAAAGGTCGCGCGCGGCGCGTCCGGCCTCGCGGGCCGCCCGGCGCGGGTCCGACGTGTCGGCCCCGGGATCCCGCGCGGGGCCCGGATCGGTCGGTGCGCGCTCCGGCGCGTCTGGCGTCATCGCGATGCGTGTTCCGGGACCGGACCGTCCGGTCGAGGCCGCGTTCTAAGCTGCATTCGGGTGCGTGTCCCGCCGACAAACGAACGAGGCCCGGTCGCGGCGACCGAGGCGCCGCGACCGTGTGCCCCGCGCAACGCAAACCGCTACCGCCCGGCGACCGGTCCGGCCATCCCGTGGCGGCTGCGCAGCTTCACCGCGAGGATCAGCAGGAGCACGCCGAACGCGAACGTGTAGGCGCCGATCCACCAAGTCAGGACCAGGGCGGACATGCCGGGCTCCAGGATCAGCGCGATGCCGAACAGGATCGAGACCAGGCCGCCGAGCCCCAGCCACCAGCGCCCGTAATGCAGGTGCAGCCTGAACGCGGCCGCGATCATCAGGCCGCCGGTCACGAGCGCCCAGGCGGCGAGGAGCAACACGAACGCCCAGACCGCGGCAGCCGGCACCAGCACGGCAGCCACGCCCACGACGACGTCGACGATGCCCTCGATCAACAGGAAGCCCCAGCGCTCGTGCCGCTGCGCCGCCCGCACCGCGCCGACGATGGCGAAGAGTCCGTCGACCAGCATGTAGGCGGCAAACAGGAACACCAGCGACAGCACGAAGGCCTGCGGCGCCGCGAAGGCGACGATCCCGAACAGGATCGCGACGACGCCGCGCAGGGCGATGAGCCACCAGTTCCGGGCGAGCACCGTGCTCATGGCGTCCAGCCGGGCGGTGCCGGTGAGGGGGATGCCCGAGGGCGACGTCGCGGTCGAGCCGACGCCGGATCCCGGTGGTCTCGGGGACGGGGTGCTGGTCATGGCGGAACTCCGAAGCGCGTCGGGCGCATGCCCGGCCGACCCGCCCGCTGAACGCTGCACTGCGACAAGCGTTCCTGATCGCGGTCGCCGCCGGGCCGGAACCTTGCCGCGGTCGCCGGCTTTTGCTGACCGAGGCGGGCACGAACAGAGCCCGGCCGCCGCAGGGTGGCCGGCCGATCCCGTGGTGATGAGACGACATGTTTGACGATTCGCGGCAGGCAGCCGAGTCCGCGTCCCATCCGCTGCCGGCCGACAGCCGGCCCGAGCCGCCCGCTCGCGACATCCTGGACCTAGGCCGCAACGACACGCCCGAGACCGCGCGCAAGCCGTCCCAGGACGACGACCGCCGTGCGCCCGAGGCAGACGCCGACCAGGATGGCGACCAGGAGGACGGTGGCTCCGAGGACGGTGAGCAGGACGAAGACGAACGGCGCCCGAGCGTCCTGCGGCGTCATCCGGTGGCGTTCATCCTCGGAGGCCTCGCGGTGGTCGCGCTCGGCGTTGCCGTGTTCTTCTACTGGTTGCTGTACATGCACCCCTACGAGAGCACCGACGACGCGTTCGTCGATGCCCGCAGCATCTCGGTCCAGCCGAAGGTCGGCGGCTATCTCGTCGCGGTGCCGGTTACCGACAACCAGCACGTCGATGCCGGGCAAATGCTGTTCCAGATCGACCAGCGCGACTACCAGATCGCCCTCGAGCAGGCCAAGGCGCAGGTCGTGGCCGACGAGGCGGCGATCAAGAACATCGATGCCCAGGTTCAGGCCCAGTACGCCAACATCGACGTGTCGAAGGCTCAGGTAGCCACCGCCGAGGCGGCGCTGAAGTTCGCTCAGGAGGATGCGGCCCGGTACAAGGATCTGGCGGAGCGCGGATCGGGCTCGGTCCAACAATCCCAGTCGGCCACCTCGACGCTGCAACAGCGCCAAGCCTCCGTGCAGAGCGCCAATGCGAGCGTCGTCGCGGCGCAGAAGCAGATCGGCTCGCTCCAGGCCCAGAAGGCCTCGACGGAGGCGCAGCTCGCCCGCGACAAGGCGCAGGTCGAGCAGGCCGAGCTGAACCTCGGCTACACGACGATCCAGGCCGTTCAGCCCGGGCGCGTGGTCCGTCTGACGGGCGGCATCGGAGCCTACGCGCAGGCCGGCCAGAGCCTGTCGATGTTCGTGCCGGACGACATCTGGGTGACGGCGAACTACAAGGAGACGCAGATCGCCGACATGCGTCCCGGCCAGCCGGTGGACCTCGCGATCGACGCCTATCCGAGCCGCAAGATCCACGGCACCGTGGCCTCCGTCCAGCCGGGTTCGGGCACTGCCTTCAGCCTGCTGCCGGCCCAGAACGCCACCGGCAACTACGTGAAGGTCACGCAGCGCATCCCGGTGAAGATCGTGGTGAAAGACTGGCCGACGGACGTGTCGATCGGTCCGGGGATGTCGGTCGTGCCCACCGTCACGGTCCGGTGACCGCGATGGCCGGAACCGGCCGGGCCTCCGGAGGCAGATCGCCTGCCGGCAAACCCTCAGCGGGAAAGGCGTCCGCGGGGAAGGCATCCGCTGCAAAGGCGCCCGGCGGCCACAATCCCTGGCTGATCGCCGGCGTGGTGGCGCTGGCGACGTTCATGGAGGTGCTCGACACCACCATCGCCAACGTCGCCCTGCGCTACATCTCAGGCGGCCTCGCGGTCGGGCCCGACGAGGCGGCCTGGGTGGTGACGAGCTACCTGGTGGCCAACGCGATCACGCTGACGGCGTCGAGCTTTCTGGCCAAGCGCTACGGCCGCAAGGCGTTCTTCATGTGGTCGGTGGCCCTGTTCACCATCGCGTCGATCCTGTGCGGATTCGCCTGGAGCCTCGAATCGCTGCTGCTGTTCCGGGTGCTGCAGGGACTGGGTGGCGGCGGCATGGCGCCGCTGGCGCAGTCGATCCTCGCCGATTCGTTCCCGCCCGAGAAGCGCGGGCAGGCCTTCGCCCTCTACGGCGTGGCCATCGTGGTCGCGCCCGTGATCGGCCCGACGCTGGGCGGCTGGCTGTCGGACAACGCCTCCTGGCACTGGTGCTTCCTGATCAACGGGCCGATCGGCATGATCGCGCTCGGGCTGATGTACTGGCTGATCGAGGACAGCGAGGCGGCCAAGAAGGAGCGCCGCGCCATGGTGCGCAAGGGCATCCGGTTCGACCTCGTCGGCTTCCTGCTGGTGGCCGTGTTCCTCGGCTCGCTCGAGGTCATCCTCGACGAGGGGCAGCGGAAGGACTGGTTCGGCACCTCGACGCTGATGAACGTCTCCGGCGTCCTCATGGTCGTCTCGTTCGTCGCCATGATCCCGTGGCTCCTGAACCACAAGAACCCGGCGGTGGACCTGCGCCTGATCGGCAACCGCCAGTTCGGCTCCTGCTTCCTGGTGATGATGTTCACCGGGGCGATCCTGATCTCGACCACGCAGTTCATCCCGCAGATCACGCAGGAGTATTACGGCTACACCGCCACCCTGTCGGGCCTCGTCCTCGGCCCGGGCGGCATGGTCACGGTGGTGATGATGTTCCTCACCGGCCGGGCCTCGGCCTACGTGCAGCCGAAATGGCTGATCGCCGCTGGCATGACCATCGTGGCGCTGGGAATGTACGACCTGACGCGCCTCAACGGCACGACCACCTTCTCGTTCTTCGCGTGGTCGCGGGTCTATATCGGCATCGGCCTGCCGATGGTGTTCCTGTCGATCACCTCGGCCTCCTACGAGGGCCTGCGCAAGGACCAGACCGACCAGGCCTCGGCCCTGATCAACGTCGCCCGGAACGTCGGCGGCTCCATGGGCGTCTCGCTCGCCCAGAACGTGCTGGCCTACCGCAGCCAGTTCCACCAGAGCCGGCTGGTCGAGAGCGTCAACCCGACGGCGCCGGGCTACCAGGAGACCATGCGGCAGGCGACGCAGTACTTCTCCGAGCACGGCTATGCCGGCGTCGAGGCCCAGGGCCAGGCGACAGCCTGGATCGGCACCGTGCTCCAGACCGAAGTCGCCTACTGGGCCTATATCGATGTGTTCTGGGTGCTGGGCTTGGTCGCCGCCTGTGCGGTGCCCCTCGCGCTGAGCCTGAAATCGGTCAAGCTCGGCGGTGGCGCAGCGGCAGGCGGGCACTGACCGTCGATGGCGTCAGACGCCATCCGGCGGCAGAGCCTCCGTCACCTCGACGCGGCGGTTGTCCGGCGACGGGCCGGCCTCGTTGGCGGCGGTCTCGGTCTGGGCCGGCGCCCTGTCGACGGCCCCCGCCACCGCGGCGACGCCCTGGTAGCGGGTCAGGCGGCGGTCGATCATGTCGTCGATCCGGCCGTGCAGCTCCGCGACCGTCAGGCTGCGGCGCTTGCCGCCGGACTTCTCGGTGAACAGGCTGCGGTTGGCCCGGGCGGCGCTGCGGAACTCGCGTCCCGCCACCTCGTCGGGCTTTTCCGAGGAGAGCGACAGGAAGCGCCCGGCGCTGGCGCTGCCCAGGAAGTGGGCGAGGTACAGCTCCGTGGTGGTGAGTGCCCGGCCGACCCGCGCCTCGATCCGCTCGCGGTCGCGCTTGATCAGCTCGGCCGCCATCAGGGCGGCGATCCGGGGATCGTTGCGCAGGCCGAGCACCCGGGCCCGCATGGGGCTCGTGACGGTGATCGCGGAGCCGCGGCCCTTCACGGCGGCGGCCTCTTCGTCGAGACCGTAGCGGGCGCCGTAATCGCGGATCATCTCCAGCCAGGTGCGGGCGACGAACTGGAACAGGCCCTGCGCCGAGGAGGTCCCGGCCTTGGCCTCCGTGTCGAAGCTCGATTCCTTGTCGGCGAGGGCCATCATGTAGACCGGGTCGACCCCGGCCTCGTCGGAGGCCTTAACGATCGTGTCGACCACCTTGCGCGGCACGCTGCGCTCGCCGAACCGGACGGAATCCTCGCCCTGCTCCTGGATGACCCGTGGCAGGCTCGCGAGGTCGTCCTGGATCAGCGCGGCGGTCGCCGGCTCCTGGTCCTCGACGGGGAGCCCGGTCCAGGCGGCCGCGCCCTCGGCCGGCGCCGCGTCCGGGAATCCGGCCCGCAGGCCCTCGTCCGGCGCGCCGTCCCGCATCCAGCCGGTGCGGCCGTCGACGGCGAGCGTCTGGGCGGTGCGCGGGCTAATATCGATCCGGTCATGGGCCTGCGCGGCGGGCGCGAAGAAGGCCGGCGCGAAGGCCGCCTGCGGCAGGCCGAACCCGGAAACGACGCCCAGAGCCAGGGTCCCGGTGAAGCGCCGGAGGCCGTTGCGGCCCATGCGGCGAAGTGCCCGGTGCTGGGTCCCATCCTGCTGCCGCGGCAGCCAGGCCACGGTCTCATCCTCAAAACGGCTCGTGCAGTCGGACGTATTCGGCACGAGTCGGCTCACGTCGTCGGCGCAACGCGCCGGCTCCGGGAAAACCCCCATCACTGGTCCTCTTCCAGATTGTCCCTTGCGTCGGCCCGGCGTCTGGCGGCCGGGCTCTTCGAAGCGGCGGCCCTATCGGCGCCTGCCGTGACCAGAATGGGACGGCTCCGTGATTCAAGCGTGGCACGGTCAACGAAGGGTTAACCCTGCTTTTTCAGGCCGCCTTAACGCCGTGATCCGGCCGTGCTTGGGGGTCTCGAGGCGCAAAGTTGTCGCATTCGACTTGGAACGGGCCACGGTCGAGCCAGTTAAATATCGCCCCGGGGGGCTCAACTACTCATTCCCCAGACGCGACGCGCGTCCCCACAAGGACACTATTTCCCGATGAGCATGCAGACCGGTCGCCGCGTCGGCGTCGCGTTCGTTGGCATGGGTGGCGCCGTTGCCACCACTGCCATCGCCGGCATCGAAATGATCAAATCCGGATCGAACCGGCTTGACGGGCTGCCGCTCGCCGGCCTCTCCGTCGCGGGCATGGTGGACTACAAGGACCTCGTGTTCGCCGGCTGGGACCTGAACGGCGACGACCTCGCTTCGGCTGCGACCGGTCACGGCGTTCTGTCGAAGGACGACATCGAGAACGGCGCCCAGGTCCTGAAGGGCATCACGCCCTGGCCGGCGGTGGGCAGTGCGAAGTTCTGCAAGAACATCGACGGGCAGAACCGCATCGTCGCCAAGGACCATCGCGAGGCGGTCTCGGTGATCGCCAACGACCTGCGCCGCTTCCAGAAAGAGAGCAACCTCGACGAGGTGGTCGTCGTGAACCTCGCCTCCACGGAGCGCTGGCCGGACCTCAACGACCCGACCCTGAACTCCACCGCCGCCTTCGAGAAGGGCCTGGATTCGAGCGACGAGGCGATCTCGCCGGCGATGCTCTACGCCTACGCGGCGATCAAGAGCGGGATCCCGTACGCCAACTTCACCCCGAGCATCGCGGCTGACGTGCCGGCCCTGCTCGGATTGGCTACGGAGATGAACGTCCCGGTGGCCGGCAAGGACGGCAAGACCGGCCAGACCATGATGAAGACGGTGCTGGCTCCCGCCTTCAAGGCGCGCGCCCTCCACGTCGACGGCTGGTTCTCGACCAACATCCTGGGCAACCGCGACGGCCTCGCCCTGAATGACCCGAACTCGCTGCAGTCGAAGCTCAACACCAAGGGTACGGTGCTCGACTCGATCCTCGGCTACCCGGTCGAGGACCACCTCGTGCACATCCACTACTATCGCCCCCGCGGCGACGACAAGGAAGCCTGGGACAACATCGACGTCACCGGCTTCATGGGCCAGCGGATGCAGATCAAGGTCAACTTCCTCTGTAAGGACTCGATCCTGGCGGCGCCGCTCGTGATCGAGATTGCCCGTGTGCTGGATTTGGCGAAGAAGCGCGGCGACGGCGGCGTGCAGGAGCAACTCTCGACCTTCTTCAAGGCCCCGATGGTGAAGAACGGCCGCGGGCCGGAGCATGCCTTCGGCAAGCAGGAAGCGATGCTTCTCGACTGGCTCGGCGTCCACTGATGTCCGGTGCGGCGGCGCCGGCCGCGCTGCGCGAACTCTTCGTCGAGATGAACGACCTCAAGCGCGTCCGCTCCGCGGGCCGCGAGGGGTCGATCGCGGAGCGGTTGTTCGCACAGGGGTGGGGCCTTCTCACGGGTGGGGCCTCGCCCGACGATGTCGCCCTCGACATCGCCGCGACGACGCTCGCCGCGACTCGGCTCTGCGACCTCGACGCCGCCTTCCTGTCGGCGGCGGGTCTCTCCGATGCCGCGGCCTCCGCGGTGTTGGTCGCGGGCTTCGACGCCGTGACCGGCGACCTCGATCCCGACCTGCGGGATCGGCTGCGCGGCCGGCTCGCGCCGCGCCCGCCGGGCCGGCCTGGGCCTTTGCCGTCCTTCGTGGCGGCCTTGGCCCGCCAGCCGCGGGCGGGCGTGACCTGCCCCGGCCGCGCCCGGATCCTGCTGGAACCGCCGGAGAACCACGCCGAGCATTGCCTGATCGTGGCCGTCTACGGCGTCTGCCTCAGCCCGTTCTACCGGGCCGATCCTGGTACCGTGTTCCTCGCCGCGATGGCGCACCACTTCCACAACGCCGCGATGCCGGATGCCGGCTTCACCGGCGAGGTGCTGCTCGGCGACCATCTCGGCCCGATCATGGCCGTGACCACCGGTTGGGCGATGTCCGAGCTCGACGGGCCCCTGCGGGGGCATGTCGAGCGGGCGCGCGCGGTCCTGCCGGACGACGCCACCGCGGAGGGCCGTGCCTTCCATGCGGCCGACTGCGTCGACCGGGTGCTCCAGATCGCCCAGCATCTGCGGGGTGCCTCGACCACGATGGCGGCGGTGCTCGATGAGTGGGAGCTCGTCCATGCCGGGCCGGTGAAGGGGTTCCACGATCGTGTCCTGCGCGACATGCGCATCCCATAGGACCGATCTCGCGTTGTCCGTCAGACCCGGTCGCCCATCTGACGGGGCGGTCTCGAGAGCCCATGATCCCGTTCGAACTCCGATCGCCGCAGACCGGCAACCCCCTGAAGTCCGATGCGCCGCACGCCTTGCGCGACGCCGGCACCGGCGCGCGCTGGCCCGTCATCGACGGCATCCCGTACCTGCGGGTCGGCCGCGAGGCGCTGGTCGAGCGTGTCCTGGCCCATCTCGACGCGGGCGAGTCCGACGAAGCCCTAGCCGCCCTGCTGGTCGATCAGGACGATTGGTGGAACGGCCCTCCAGCCGACCCGGCCGGGATCATCCGGCTGATCAAGGGCCGGCGCGACGCGACCCTCCGGGACGCGGTCGACTGGCTCGGCTGGGGCCGGGTCGGCGACTATTTCTTGCATCGCTGGACCGACCCGACCTTCCTGGCCGGCCTGACGCTGCTCGAAGCCCATTGGAACGAGCCGCGCTGCGTCTTCGAATTCGCCTGCGGCATCGGCCATTACCTGCGGGAACTCGAGCGCCGCGGCTGCAAGACCGCCGGCGCCGACGTGGTCTTCGCCAAGCTCTGGGTCGCACGCCACTGGGTCGTGGGGCCGAAGGCGCAACTCGTCTGCTTCGACGCCGGCTCGCCGCACTGGCCGATTCCCGGCGCGCCGGTCGATCTCGTGGCCTGCAACGACGCCTTCTACTTCCTCGACGATAAGGCGGCCTTGCTCGAGAACCTGCGGCTGAATGCCGGGGACGACGGCTGGCTCGCGCTCAGTCACATCCACAACAGCGACTGCCCGGGCTTCTCCGCCGGCCGGGCCGTCACCGCCGAAGAGATCGCCGAGCTGTTCCCGGACGCCCTCGTGTACGACGATGCCGAGTTGACCCGCGCCCTGGTCGAGGCCCGGGCGCCGGTTCCCCAGGAGCCCGCGGCATTGCGGAGCTGCGAGGCGTTCTCGGTGGTGGCCGGCTCCGGTATGCGTCCGGCTCCGCGCGCGGTGGTGGACGGTCTGACGCTGCCGAAGGCCGGCACCGTCGTGTGGCTCAACCCGCTATATCGGCCGGACGGGGACGGCTACGCGATCCGCTGGCCCTCCGAGCGCTACGAGGCGGAATACGCCCCCCGCGCCACCTACCCGATGCGATCGCCGGGCCCCGCGCAGATCACCTTCGACGGCCGCATCGACGGGCCCGAGACGCAGCGCGTCCGCGCCCGCGAATTCGTCGATCTGCCGGAGCGCTGGTGATGGACGCGGTTGGCTGGGGCATCGTCGGCTACGGCTGGGTCGCCCGCGACTACATGGCCCCGGGCATCCGAGCCGCCGGGCACCGACTCGTGGCCGTGTGCGATCCCGATCCGCTGAGTCGTGCAGCGGCCGAGCGCGCGGGTGCCCGCTCCCATTCCGATCTGGCTGGCCTCCTGGCCGAGCCTGAGGTCGAGGCGGTCTACGTGGCGACACCGAACCACCTGCATCGCGGTGCCGTCGAGGCACTGGCCGCCGCCGGCAAGGCGATTCTGTGCGAGAAGCCCATGGCGGCGACGCTCGACGACGCGGACGCCATCGTGCGGGCTGTCGGGGACCGAAAAATCTTTTACGGGACGGCGTTCGACCAGCGGCACCATCCGGCCCACCGGGCGATTCGTGCTCAGGTCGAGGCCGGGCGACTCGGCACCGTCACGACGGTGCGGATCGTCTACGCCTGCTGGCTCGGGCGCGACTGGTCGGAGGCCGGCCAGCCGAACTGGCGGATCGACGCCGCCCAGGCCGGCGGCGGCGCCCTCATGGACCTCGCGCCCCACGGGCTTGACCTCGTGGATTTCCTGCTCGGCGAGCCGATCGCGGATCTCGCGGCCCTGACCCAGACCCGCGCCCAGGACTATTCGGTCGATGACGGCGCCCTGCTGATCGGCCGCACCGCCGGCGGCGCGCTGGCGAGCCTGCACGTGGCCTACAATTGCCCCGACGCGCTCCCGCGCCGGCGCCTGGAGATCGTCGGCACCAAGGGCATGCTCGTCGCCGAGAACACGATGGGCCAGACGGCAGGCGGCACGCTGCTGTTCATCGACGGCGTGACCGGGCGTTCCGAACCGCAGGCCTTCGATGCCGACACCTCGCCCTTCGCCGAACAGGTCCGCGCCTTCGGCTCGGCGCTGCGCCGGCCCGAGGAGCGGACTGCATGGTCGGCTCCGCGCGATCTCCACACGATGCGGCTCGTCGCCCGCGCCTATGGGCAGGGGTAGGCGCGCACCTTGAGAATGAGCAACCGCTGAGCCGAAGCCCGGATGTCCCACCCGGCCCCTTATCCTTCGAGGCCGCCTCGCGCCACGTCGGGATGAGGGGAGGGGGCACGCGGTACGAGGCGATCCGAGACGACCAGACGGGAACACGACTTGACCAACCCAGACGCCATCCACGACCAGGACGACCGCGCCCGCCACGACCGGATCAAGGCGCCGCGGCCCTACCGTTTCGGGGCCAAGAGGCCGATCGAGGGGCTGCCCGCGGCCCTGCCCGACCCGGTCAAGGCCTATCTGGACGTCCTGCCTGAGGGCCGCGTGGTCGGCTTCCCCCTGGCGCCGCTGGATCGCACCGGCGTCCCGGTCTGGTTCGTCGCCCTGTTCCTTGACGACCCGTTCTTCGTCGGCGCGATGCCGTCCGGCATCGGCTACGGCGCCACCGACGAGGAAGCGCTGATCGGGGCCGTCGCCGAGATTGCCGAGAACCTGATGCCGTCGCTGGCGGTGCTGCCGCGGGCCAAGGAGCGGGCGAGCTACACCGACCTCGCCCGCGTCTACGGCGCCGCCTCGGTGGCCGACCCGCTGACCCTCTGCCTGCCCGCGGGCTCCCCGGTCGGCCGCGACACGGTGCTCGAATGGACGCCGACGGTCCGGCACGCCACCGGCGAGATCGTGCTGATGCCGCTCGATGTGGCCGCCACCGATTATTTCGAGCTGTCCGAGGGCTACAAGCCTTTCACCAATCTGATCACCAACGGCCTCGGCGCCGGACCCGACGTGCCCTTCGCGCTGGGTCACGGCGTCCTGGAGCTGCTCCAGCGCGACGGCAACGGCCTGTTGTTCCGGGCGCTCGACCAGGGCGTGATGCTCGACCTCGACGGGATCGGGCCGGAGAACGCCGCGATGCTGGCCCGCCTCAAGGAGCTGGGCATCCGGGCGCTGCCGAAATTCGCCACGGACCAGTTCGGCCTCACCAACCTCTACGTCGTCGGCTACGACGAGGATCCGGCCCGCACCCCGGCGCCGATCGCGCTCTCGGCCTGCGGCGAGGCCTGCGATCCGGACCGGGAGCGGGCGCTGCGCAAGGCCCTGCTGGAGTTCCAAGCGGCGCGGGTGCGCAAGACCTTCGGGCATGGCCCCCTCGACATGGCCGCCACCGTGACCCCGCCCGGCTACGTCGATGCGTTCATCCAGAAGGCGCTGCCGAGCCTCGATCTCGAGGAGAGCCGCGCCCTTCAGGCGATGCTCGAATGGATCGAGATGCCGGCCGCCGGCCTCCGGGACGTGCTGTCCGACACCGTCTACAGCCAGCGGGGCACCAAGCGGTTCGCGGATCTGCCTTCCACCCCGGCCCCGGACGGCCATGCCCGGGGCAAGATCGCCTGCGACCGGCTGCTGGAGGCGGGGTTCGACGTGCTCTACGTCGATTGCTCGCCGCTCGGCGGCAGCGTCGGCGTGGTCAAGGCGATCGTGCCGGGGCTCGAAGTCGAGACCATGAGCTACTACCGCATCGGCGAGCGCAACACGCGCAAGCTGATCGAGCGCGACCACCCGCTGATCCGGTTCGGCACCGAGAGCGAGACCCTGCGCCCGGTGCGCCTGACCCCGGAGGCGTTGGAGCGGTTCGGCGGCCAGCCGCTGTTCGATACCGCCCTCGCCGAGCAGATCGTCGGCCGGCACTATCCGCTTTACCGCGAACCGGAATCGCACCACGCGCCGTTCCGGCTCGCCCAGAAGACCGGGAGAGCGGCGTGACCCTGCGCTTCGCCTACAACACCAACGGCGCCGCCAACCATCGCCTCGACGACGCGCTGCACCTGATTAAGGCCGCGGGCTACGACGGCGTGGCCCTGACGCTGGACATCCACCACCTCGATCCGTTCGCCGAGACCTGGGCCGCGGAGGCCGGCCGGGTCGCGAGCCTGCTGGAACGGCTGGAGCTGGCCTGCGTCATCGAGACCGGCGCCCGCTTTCTGCTCGACCCCAATGCCAAGCACGAGCCGACCCTGGTGACCGCCGACGCCGCCGGGCGCGCCCGGCGGGTCGGCTTCCTCAAGCGCGCGGTGGAGATCGGTGCGATCCTGTCCGCCGAGGCGGTCTCGTTCTGGGCGGGCGTGCCCAAGCCCGGCGTGGAGCACGGCGAAGCCCGGCGCTGGCTGGCGGAGGGGCTGCACGAGGTCGCGGCCTTCGCCACCGAGGCCGGGATCGTGCCGTGCCTGGAGCCCGAGCCCGGCATGTTGATCGAGACGCTGGACGATTACGCGGCCCTCGACGTCCCCGGGCTTAAGCTCGCCCTGGACACCGGCCACTGCCTCGTCACCGGCGAGCGCGAGCCGGCAGCGGCCGTCCGCGAGTTCGCCGACCGCACCGGCACCGTGGCGATCGAGGACATGAAGCGCGGCAGCCATATCCACCTGCCCTTCGGCGAGGGCGATATGGACGTGCCCAGCGTGCTGGAGGCGCTGGAGGCGGTCGGCTTCGGCAAGCTGGTCTGCGTCGAGCTCTCTCGGGAGAGCCACCGGGCCGACGTGATGATCCCGCAAGCGCTGGACTACCTCCGCGCCTGCCGGCGGCTTGGCCCGGTCCTCGCCAGCGAACAAGAGACCCGCCGGCAATGGCCGTGACCGGACGAGCGCACCTCTCCTCCCCTATGCGGGGAGGAGCTGGAGGCGGGGGTCGCGCAGGATGGAGCGCCACGGTGCCGACTGCGCCACTCCCACCCCTACCCCTCCCCGCACGGGGAAGGGGACCCTCGCCCTTCGGTGTCGCCCGATGAAAATCCTCTTCCTCAGCCGCCGCTACTTCCCGGCGATTTCGGGCATGAGCGTCTACGCGCAGAACCTGCTGCGCGAGCTGGTCGGCGCCGGCCACGACGTGACGATGATCTCGCAATACCGGGGCGATGCCTTCGGGACCCGCGTCTATGGCGGCGGCCCGCCGCCACCCGTGCCGGGGGTGCGGGTGATCGGCCTGGAGCAGCTCGGCGAGCAGCAGGCGGGCGATTTCGAGCGCGACATCGCCACCATGGTCGAGGCGATCGAGCGGGAGCATGCGCGTACGCCCTTCGATGTGCTGCACGCGCAGTACGGCTATCCCACCGGCTGGGCGGTCCTGCTCGCCGCCCGAAAGCTCGGGGTGCCGAGCGTGGTCTCGATCCAGGGCGGCGACGGCCACTGGGTCGGCTCCTGCTGCGAGACCCACCGGGTGGCGATGTGCGAGGTCCTGGCCCACGCCAACGCCCTGCTGATCGGCGGCGCGTCCTTCGTGGACGAGGTCTGCGAGCGCCTCGGCTCCGATCCGGCCCGGTTCACGATCGTGCCCGGCGCGGTCGACACCGACCGCTTCGCGCAAGGGACACCCGACGGCCTGCCGGCGCCGCATGCCGGTCCGATCCGGCTGTTCTACCACGGCCGGGTCGACCGCCGGAAAGGCGTGCTCGACTTCATCAACGCCCTGGCGATCCTGCGCGCGCAGGGCACGCCGTTCGCCGCCACGATCTCGGGTATCGGGCCGGACGTGGATCCCGCCCAGGCGCTGGCCACGGACCTCGCCTTCGCGCCGCGGGACATCGCCTTCACCGGCTATGCCGAGTACGGCCACGTGCCGGACCTCTACCGCCGGGCCGACGTGTTCGTCTCGCCGACCTACGCCGAGGGGTTCTCCAACACGATCCTGGAGGCGATGGCGGCGGGGCTCGCGGTGGTCTCCTGCCACGCGGTCGGGGTCTCGGACTGCCTGCGCGACGGCGAGAACGGCCTGATGGTCGATCCGGGCGACGTTCAGGCGCTCGCCGCCGCACTGACCCGGGTCGTCACCGACGCCGAGCTGCGCCGCGGCCTGGCCACGGCCGGCCTCGAGGAATGCCGCCGGGTCTATTCCTGGAGCGCCGTCGGCCGGCAGATCATGGAGGTGTACGGACGCGTTCAGCATGAGCGCCCGGCCACGGATTTCTCCATCGACCTGCCCGACGATCCCACCTGCCGCTTCCGCGCCGAGCCGCACCTCCTCTGACGCAGGAAGCCCCGCCGCGTGCCGATAGCCCTCGCCCTCTCGCCCCATCTCGACGATGCGGCCTTCTCCTGCGGCGGACTGCTCGCGAGCCTCGGCCGAGAGGGCTGGCACGTGGTGATGGCGACGCTGTTCACCGGCAGCGTCGCCGACCCGACGGGGTTCGCGCTGGCCTGCCAGCTCGACAAGGGCCTGTCGGCCGCCGTCGACTACATGGCCCTGCGCCGGGCCGAGGACATCCAGGCCGCGGCCGCGCTCGGGATCGCGCCGCCCCGGCACCTGCCGTTCCGCGAGGCGCCGCACCGGGGCTACGGCTCCGCGCCGGAACTGTTTTCCCAGACGCGCGGGGATGACGCCATCACGGCCGACCTGGCGCCGGCCCTGGCGGCTCTGATCGCCGCGGAGCGGCCCGATCTCGTCCTCGCCCCGCAGGCCATCGGCGGCCATGTCGACCACGTCCAGGCCGTCCGTGCCCTGCGCGGCCTCGACGGGCTGCCCCCGATCCTGTGGTGGCGCGACTTCCCCTACACGGTCCGCGAGGCCGCACCCCGGGAGCCCCTGGCCGCGCTGTTCGCCGGGTTGCCAGCGCACCGGATGACGCTCGATCCAGAGGCCCAGGCGCGCAAGCGCGCCGCCTGCGCGGCCTATGGCAGCCAGATCGGGTTCCAATTCGGCGGACCGGCCGGCCTCGACGCGCGGCTCGCCCGGGAGGAGGGGATCGAGCGCTTCCGCCTCACCGGCCGCCTCGCCGCGCCGATCCCCGGTCTCGATGCCGCCTGAGCCGCAGGCGCCGAAATCCCTCGCCGACCCGGCTGCGCTCGCGGCCCGCCGGGCCCTGATCGACGCGCCCCACATCGCCCCGATCCGCGCGCTGGCCGACCGGATCGTCGCCGAGCGGGGCGCGCCGGTCCCGGTGCCCGATCCGCTGGATGGCGGCGTCGCGGCCAGGATGTTGCTGCTCCTGGAAACGCCGGGGCCGGCCGTGCTGCGCACCGGCTTCGTCACCCGCGACAGCGCGAACGGCACCGCCGCCAACCTGTTCCGCTTCCTGCGGGAGGCCGGCATCGCGCGGGCGGACACCCTGATCTGGAACGCGGTGCCCTGGCTGATCCACGAGGCGGGCGCCCTCAACCGGGTTCCGCGCCGGGCGGAGGTCGCGGCGGCCGCGCCCTATCTGGCGCCGCTGTTGGACCTGCTGCCCGGGCTCGCCGTGGCGGTGCTGGCCGGGCGCACCGCCGGCGGGACGGCGCCGGCGATCGCGGCCCTGCGTCCGGGCCTGCCGCTGATCGCGGTCCCCCACCCGAGCCCGACCTATGTCTGCACCGCCCCGGAGGTGCCCGCGCGGATCCGGCGGGGCCTCTCCGAGGCCGCGGCGATCCTGTGCCGCGCCGCGCGGTGAGGATCGGATCCTCATCGGATCCCGGCCTTCCCTGGCCTTGGGCGCCGGTTCGGCCTACATGGCGAGGCAACGGGCCGCGGTCCGGGATCATCCGGTACGGGCGCAGGCCTTCGGCCGGGCCGCGCAGCCGGAAGGGCGGACGCCGAACGGCATGAACTTTCAGGGACAGCACCGGGGACCGGCAGAGCCGGTCGAGCCGGTCAAGCACGACGCTGTCGCGGACAAGCCGCGCAAGAGCTGGAGCAGCCGGTATGCCTGGATCGGCACGGCCGCCAGCATCGTGCTGTTCGCGGTCTCGCTGGGCGTGCTGTGGAAGCTCGTCCAGAGCGTGAGCTGGGCGGAGGTGCGGGCGGCGGTGACGGCGGCGACCGGCGAGCAGCTCGGCCTCGCCTTCCTGTTCGTCGGGATCAGCTACCTGTTCCTGACGGGCTACGACGCGCTGGCCCTGCGCCAGCTCCGAATCAAGGTGCCGTACCGGATCACCGCGCTCGCCTCTTTCACCAGCTACGCGGTGAGCTTCACCCTCGGCTTCCCGCTGCTGACCGCCGGCACGATCCGCTACTGGATCTACGCCCGGCAGGGCCTGTCCACAGCCAAGATCGCCGCGCTCACGGTCATCGCGGGCTTCACCTTCTGGCTCGGCATGGGCGTGGTGCTGGGCCTGAGCCTGATCATCGAGGCCGGGCAGCTCGCCGGGCTCGCCTTCACGTCGATTCGGATCAACCAGGGCGTCGGCCTCGTGGCCCTGGGCCTGGTACTGGGCTACCTAGCCTGGGTCTCGGCCAAGAAGCGCAGCATCACGGTCAAGCAGTGGCGGCTGGAACTGCCGGGCGCCTCGGTCTCGATCGGCCAGATGATCGTCGGGATCGGCGACGTCTGCGCGGCGGCGGCGGTGCTCTACGTGCTGCTGCCGCAGGGGATGACGCTGGGCTTCACCACGTTCCTGGCGATCTACGTGCTGGCCGCGATGCTGGGCATCGCCTCCAATGCCCCCGGGGGCATCGGGGTGTTCGAGGCCACCATTCTGCTCGCCCTGTCGAGCCTGCCGCGCAACGAGGTGTTGACCTCGCTGCTGCTGTTCCGGGGCTGCTACTACGTCGTGCCGTTCGTCGTCGCCCTGGCGATGCTCGGCCTCTACGAGATCGTGAAGCGGGCCGGCGGCGCGCGCGATCCGGGGCCGCCGGAAGGCACGGCCGGCCCGTCCGGCCGCCCCTGGCCCGACGACACCGAGTCCCGGTAATTCCACCGGACCGCCGTCGACCATGACCGACCGCCCGCGCAGTTCCCAGGCCTGGACGGGCGCCGCAATCGCGGCCGGCCTGTTCGCCGTCGCCCTGGCGCTGTCTGGCCGGCTCGACCTTCCGCTGATCCTGGCCGGCCTCGGCTCGGTCTGCCTGGGCGGCTGGCTCGGGGGGCGCGGCCCGGAAGCCCCGGTGCCGCGGCCGGCGGCGACGGCCCAGCGCCACGCGATCGCCGAGGCGCTGCTGGCCCACGTGCCCGATCCGGTCATCCTGGTGGACCGCCGCACCCTGGTGGTGGAGGCCAACCCGGCGGCCCGGGCGCTGCTGCCGGCCCTGCTCCAGGCCCGGCCCCTGTCCTTCGCGCTGCGCAGCCCGGAGGTCCTCGACGGGGTCGAGGCGGTGCTGAGTTCTGGCATGCCCCGCCGGGTCCCCCTGTCGACCCGGGTGCCCCTGGAGCGGACCTTCGAGGTCCAGATCGGCGCCCTGCCGATGCCCGATGGGTCGGGGGTCAGCGCGGTTCTGTTCCTGCGCGATCTCACCTCGGCCCGGCGCCTCGAGGCGATGCGGGTCGATTTCGTGGCCAATGCCAGCCACGAGCTGCGCACGCCGCTCGCCACCCTGATCGGCTTCATCGAGACCCTGCAGGGCCCGGCCCGCGAGGACACGCAGGCCCGCGAACGATTCCTCGAGATCATGCGCGTCCAGGCGCTGCGCATGACCCGGCTGATCGACGACCTGCTGTCGCTGTCAAGGATCGAGCTGCGCGAGCACGTGGCCCCTACCACCGTGGTCGATCTCGGGGCGCTGGCCCGGCAGATGGTCGACGCGCAGGGGCCGCCCGCCGAGGCGCGGGGCGCCACGGTGCGGTTCGCGGACGGCGACGGCCCCTATCCCGTGCCCGGTGATGCCGACGAGCTGGCCCGGGTGATCGAGAACCTGATCGAGAACGCCGTGAAGTACGGCGGCGGCCATGTCGGCGTCGCCCTGAGCCGCGAGGATGATACCCGGCTCGGCCGGCGGATCGTGCTGTCCGTGACGGATGACGGCCCGGGGATCCCGCCCGAGCACATCCCGCGCCTGACCGAGCGCTTCTACCGGGTCGACGTCGCCTCCAGCCGCGCCCGGGGCGGGACGGGGCTCGGCCTCGCCATCGTGAAGCACAGCCTCAACCGCCACCGCGGTCGCCTCGCCATCGACAGCACGGTCGGCCGGGGGACGGTCGTGCGCGTCAGCCTGCCGGAATACGGCGGCGACGCGGAGGTGGCCCGCGTCGCCGATCAGGCCGGGCCGGCATAGGGGCCGATCCCGAGCCCGGCCTCGACCCGCGGGATCCAGGCGCGGATGGCCGGGTAGGCGGCCAAGTCGAAGCCGCCCTCGTGGGCCATGCGGGTGTAGGCGACCAGCGCCACGTCGGCGAGCGTCAGCGCATCGCCGGCCATGAAGGCCGCGCGTTCGAGCGTCGCCTGCATCAGCCGAAGCGCGTCAGTGCCGCGTTCCGCGAGCTTCGGATCGAGCGCGTCCGGTGCGCGCTTCAGGTAATGAAGCTGATACCGGCGGACCGCGATGTAGGGCTCGTGGCTGTACTGCTCCCAGAACATCCATTGCAGCATGCGGGCGCGGTCGCGGGCCGCCTCGGGCACGAGCGCCGAGCCTTCCGCGAGGTAGACGATGATCGCGTTGGATTCCGATAGGGTCTCGCCATCGGGAAACACGACGAGCGGGACACGGCCGGCGGGGTTCAGCGCCAGGAACGCCGGATCGCGTGTGCCGCCACCCGGGACGTCGATGGTGCGCCAGATCGACGGGATGCCGAGACGATCGGCCACCCATTTGACCTTGAGGCAGTTGCCGGAACCCGGATCCCCGTAGAGCGTCAGCGGTTCGGTCATCGGAGGCCTCGCAGGGCTGGGTCAAATCGTTCGCAGAGCGCCGCGGGATGCGGGCAACGGCTTGGACCCGAGCGCATCTCCCTCTCCCGCCGGTCGCAAACCGATGGCCGCACAGTGTCGGCCCGATCCCGATTCGGCAATGCGATCCAGGAGGCCCTTGACCTTCCCATGATGGGAAGCCCCATCTGAGGCGGCATGGATGCTTCGATCGGAACCGCCCCCGTGCCCGAACACGTCTCCCTGAGCTTCCCCGTCGATGGGATGTCCTGCGCGTCCTGCGTCGGGCGGGTCGAGCGCGCCCTGAAGGCGTTGCCCGGTGCCCGCGACGTGGCGGTCAATCTCGCCACCAACCGCGCCAGCCTCGTCCTCGGCGGCCGCGCGGTTCCGGCCGACGCCGCGGCCGCGCTGGCGGATGCCGGCTACCCGATCCCGGAGACCGAGAGCCGGATCGCCGTCGCGGGGATGTCCTGCGCGTCCTGCGTCGGACGGGTCGAGCGCGCGCTCGCCGCCCTGCCGGGGGTGAGCGGCGCCAGCGTCAACCTGGTCACCGGCCAGGCCGCGATCCGCCATCCGGAGGGCGTGGTCTCCGTCGGCGACCTCGTCGCGGCCGTGGCCACGGCGGGCTACGAAGCCCGGCCCCTCGACGACGGGCCGCGAACCGATCCCGCGACCCGGCAGCAGGCCGAGGGCCGCGCGCTCCGCCGCGCCCTCACCGTGGCGGGGCTGCTGTCCGCCCCCGTGGTCGTCCTCGACATGGGCGGCCACATGGGCGGCCACGTCCTGCCCGGCTTCCATGCCAGCCAGGCCACAGCCCTGGTCCAGGCCGCCCTGGCGACCCTGGTGCTCGCCTGGCCCGGCCGCCGCTTCTTCCTGCGGGGCGTGCCGGGCCTGCTGCGCGGCCATCCCGACATGAACGCCCTGGTCGCCCTCGGGGCGGGGGCCGCCTACCTCTACTCCCTGGTCTCGGCCCTGACCCCAGGCCTGCTGCCCGCGGGCGCGGCGCATCTCTACTTCGAGGCCAGCGTGCTGATCGTCACGCTGATCCTGCTCGGGCGGACGCTGGAGGCCGGCGCCCGGGGCCGGACCGGTCAGGCGATCACGCGGCTGATGGATCTGGCGCCCAAGACCGCCCGGGTGATCCGCGACGGGTCGGAGGTCGAGGTGCCGCTCGGGGAACTCCGCATCGGCGCCGTGGTCCGCGTCAGACCCGGCGAGCGGGTCGCGGCCGACGGCGTGGTTGTGTCCGGCACGAGCCACGTCGACGAGAGCATGGTGACGGGGGAGCCCTTGCCCGTGCGGAAGGGGCCGGGGGACCGGATGGTCGGCGGAACCCTGAACGGGCGCGGCAGCCTCGACCTCCGGGTCGACGCGGTCGGCGGCGCCACCGTGCTGGCGCAGATCGCCGCCATGGTGGAGCGGGCCCAGGGCGGCAAGCTGCCGATCCAGGCGCTGGTCGATCGCGTCACCGGGCGCTTCGTGCCGGCGGTGATCGGGATCGCGCTCGCGACGTTCCTGGGCTGGCTGATCCTGGCCCCGGCCCCCGCCCTCGGGCCGGCCCTGGTCAACGCCGTCGCAGTGCTGATCATCGCCTGCCCCTGCGCCATGGGGCTGGCCACGCCCACCGCCATCATGGTCGGGACCGGGCGGGCGGCGGGCCGGGGCATCCTGTTCCGCGACGGCGCGGCGCTGCAACGGCTGCGCGACGTGCGCGTCGTCGCCCTGGACAAGACCGGCACCCTCACCGAGGGCCGGCCGCGGGTCACCGATCTTCTCGTGACCTCGGGTTTCGCGGAGGACGAGGCACTGGCCCTCGCGGCCGGCCTGGAGAGCCGGTCCGAGCATCCTCTGGCCGGCGCCGTGGTGGCGGCCGCCCGCGCCCGGGGCCTGGACGACAGGCTCGAGCCCAAGCGCTTCGAGGCGGTGGAGGGGTTCGGCGTGTCCGGACAGGTCGCGGGCCGAAGCGTGGCTCTCGGCGCGCCGCGCTACCTCGACCGGCTCGGCATCGCCCTGGACCCGGACCTCGCCGCCCGCGCCGGACAGCTGGCCGAGGACGGCAAGAGCCCGATACACCTCGCCCTCGACGGTCGCCATGCTGGGCTGCTGGCCGTGGCCGACCCGGTGAAGCCGGGCGCCCGCGAGGCCGTGGCGGCGCTGACGGCGCAGGGGCTCGTCGTGGCGATGGTGACGGGCGACGACCCGCGCACAGCCGCCGGGGTCGCCAAAAGCCTCGGCATCGACGAGGTGGCCGCTGGGATCCTGCCCGGGGGCAAGGTCGAAACGGTCGAGAGATTGCGGGCGGCGCATGGGCCCGTAGCCTTCGTCGGCGACGGCATCAACGACGCCCCGGCGCTGGCCGAGGCCGATGTCGGCCTCGCCATCGGCACCGGTACCGACATCGCCGTCGAGAGCGCCGACGTGGTGCTGATGTCGGGGGAGCCGCAGGCGCTGGTGGAGGCGCTCGCCCTGTCCCGGGCGGTGATGGCCAATATCCGCCAGAACCTGTTCTGGGCCTTCGCCTACAACGCGGCCCTGATCCCCGTGGCCGCGGGCCTGCTGGTGCCGTTCGGCGGCCCGGCCTTGTCGCCGGTCCTGGCCGCGGGCGCGATGGCGTTCTCGAGCGTCTTCGTCCTCGGCAACGCCCTGCGGCTGCGCCGGGCCGGGGGCCGGGCCGCGCCCGCCGCCGAAGCATCCGCGCCGGTGCCGAGGCCGGCATGAGCGCGGGACCCATCACCATCGGCGAGGCGGCGCGGCGCACCGGCGTCTCGGCCAAGATGATCCGGTGGTACGAGGCGACGGGCCTGCTGCCGCCCGCGACCCGCTCCGAGGCGGGCTACCGCCACTACGACGACGCGGACCTGCACACCCTGCGGTTCGTCCGCCGCTCCCGCGACCTCGGCTTCAGCGTCGAGGCCATCGCGGACCTGCTGGCGCTCTGGCGCGACCGCGCCCGGCCGAGCGCCGGCGTGAAGGCGATCGCCGAGGAGCAGATCGCCGACCTGCGCCGCCGGATCGGCGAGCTGGAGGGCATGGCCCGGACTCTGGAGCGCCTCGCCGAGAGCTGCTGCGGCGACGCGCGGCCCGATTGCCCGATCCTCGATGACCTCGCCACGGAGGATGGGCCGCGCTTAACTCGAACATCGAGTCGCGGTCTGGGTCAGCGGAGACCTGTGCGGAGGGTGTGAGAATGACGGGTATAATACCGGAGGTGGACGCTCGGCGTAAGCTTGTCGCCAACGAGCAGGCGAAGCTGACGGCGACTTATATCAATGGCTTGTCCATCGCTGTCTTCGCTGTTGGCGGCCTCTCGCCCTTCATCACGGCCCTTGGTATCGTCACGGAGCAACATGGCTTCCTTGTCGGCGCTCTCATTCTGCTCGGCGTTTGCTCGTTGTCGAGTAGTACCCCACATCTGGTGGCACGATCCCGTCTCGGGAGTCTGGACCCATGACGACATTTCAGTTCGCAAGTTTCCTCGCTGTTCCGCTTGCGGGGCTTGCCCTTGGATTTGGCATGTTGTGGCTGACTGGCAAGGCGCATTAAGCCGTCGAACAACGTCCAAAATCATCGATCCAAGGCGGTTCGGAGTTTCGCGCGACAAGCGCGGCCGTTGACGCCGCGTCTGGCCCCGGCTTTGCTGGAACGGCCGAGTCTCTCGCCGAGACCTCAAGGCCACGAAAGTCCCGGACCCATGCCCGCCCTCGAACGGATCCGCGCCTTCGCCGACACGATGACCGCGTGGCGGCACGATCTCCACGCCCACCCGGAGCTGCTCTACGACGTGGAGCGGACGGCGGGGTTCGTGGCGGACCAGCTCCGGGCCTTCGGCTGCGACACGGTGGAGACCGGCATCGGCCGGACCGGCGTGGTCGGGGTGATCCGCGGCAACGGCCGGAGCTCGAACCGCGCCATCGGGCTGCGCGCCGACATGGACGCCCTTCCGATCCAGGAGGTCCGGGACCTGCCCTACCGCTCCACGGTGCCGGGCACGATGCACGCCTGCGGCCATGACGGGCACACCACGATGCTGCTCGGGGCGGCCAAGTACCTCTCCGAGACCCGGGACTTCGACGGCGCCGCGGTGCTGATCTTCCAGCCGGCCGAGGAGGGCGGCGGCGGCGGCGAGGCGATGGTCGAGGACGGCCTGATGGAGCGGTTCGGGATCGAATCGGTCTACGGGATGCACAACATCCCCGGCATGTCGGTCGGCACCTTCGCGATCCGGCCGGGGCCGATCATGGCGTCCACCGACCGCTTCACCCTGACCATCGAGGGGCGGGGCGGCCACGCGGCGCTGCCGCAGAACGCCGTCGACAGCGTGCTGGTGGCGAGCCACGTGATCATCGCCCTGCAGAGCATCGTCGCGCGCAACCTCGATCCGCTCGAATCCGCCGTGGTCTCGGTCTGCGCGCTCGAGGCCGGCGAGGCGTTCAACGTGCTGCCGCAGAGCGTGACCATGCGGGGCACCCTGCGCACGCTGTCCCAGGCGGTGCGCAGCCAGGTCAAGGCACGGATCGAAACCCTGGTGACCGAGGTCTCCGGGGCCTTCGGCGCCACCGGCGTGGTCGAATACGGGTCGAGCTACCCGGTCACCGAGAACCACCCAGCCGAAACGGAGTTCATGGCCGGCGTGGCCGAGGCGCTGGTCGGCGTGGAGAATGTCGACCGGACCGTCGCGCCGATGATGACGGCGGAGGACTTCTCCTACATGCTCGGCCGCCGCCCCGGCGCCTACATGTTCATCGGTAACGGCGACAGTGCCTCGCTCCACCACCCGCACTACGATTTCAACGATTCCGCGACCCCGTACGGGGCGTCGCTGTGGGCGCGCCTGATCGAGACGGCGCTGCCCCGGACGGTTTGACCGGCGGCGTGACGGACGGTGCGGGCCCGGCGGGCCCGGACCCTATCCCGCTCCCGACCCTGCGGCAGGCCGTCCCGGTCTGGATGCGGGTGGCGGCCCTGTCGTTCGGCGGCCCCGCCGGGCAGATCGCCGTGATGCACCGCATCCTGGTGGACGAGCGGCGCTGGATCTCCGAGCGGCGCTTCCTGCACGGGCTCGGCTTCTGCACGCTCCTGCCCGGCCCGGAGGCGCAGCAACTCGCGACCTATATCGGCTGGCTGATGCACGGCCCCGCCGGCGGCCTCGTCGCGGGCGGGCTGTTCGTGCTGCCGGGACTGCTCGCCCTGATGGGCCTGAGCTGGCTCTACGTCCTGTACGGCGCGGTCGACCTCGTCGCCGGACTGTTCTTCGGGCTCAAGGCGGCGGTGCTCGCCATCGTGCTGCACGCGCTCTGGCGCCTCGGCGGCCGGGCTTTGCGCGGACGGGCGGATCGGCTCATCGCGGCGGCCGCCTTCGTGGCGATCTTCGTCCTGGCGGTGCCGTTCCCTCTGGTCGTGGTCGCGGCGGGCGCCCTCGGCCTCGTGCTGGGACGCAGGCCCGCGCCGGCCTCCGCCGAAACCGAGGCGGGCGATGAGGGCGGGTTCCTGATCGGCCAGGCGATGTTGTCGCGCGAGCGTGCGGGGCCGGAGGAATCCCTGCGCGTCGCCGCCCTGTGGCTGGCGATCTGGCTCCTGCCGGTGGCCGCCCTGCTGCTCCTGCCCGGGCCGCCCCCGGTCTTCGGGCAGGTGGCCGTATTCTTTGCCAAGATGGCGGTCGTGACCTTCGGGGGGGCCTACGCGGCGCTCGCCTACGTCGCCCAGCAGGCGGTGGAGCATTACGGCTGGCTGCGGCCCGGTGAGATGCTCGACGGGCTGGGGCTCGCCGAGACCACCCCGGGGCCGCTGATCATGGTGCTTCAGTTCGTCGGCTTCCTGGCCGGCTATCGGGCGCCCGGCACCCTGCCGCCGCTGCTGGCGGGAACGCTGGCCGGGCTGCTGACGACCTGGGTCACCTTCGCGCCATGCTTCCTCTGGATCTTCGCCGGGGCGCCGCTGATCGGGCGCCTGCGCGGCAGCCGCCTGCTGGCCGGCGCCCTGTCGGCGATCACCGCCGCGGTGGCGGGCGTGATCCTCAACCTCGCCGTCTGGTTCGGGCTGCGGACGCTGTTTTCCGAGGTCCGGTCGGTGCCGCTCGGGCCGCTGCGCCTCGACCTGCCCGTGCCCGCCAGCCTCGATCCCGCCGCCCTGGTGCTGACGCTGACGGCAATCCTGGCGGTCTTCCGGTTCGGCCTCGGGGCGCTGCCGACCCTGGCGCTGTGTGCCGGGGCCGGGATGCTGCTGCGGTTGGCGGGCCTGGCCTGACCGGCGCAGTCAGGCCCCGTAGCGGGCCTTGAGCAGCGCGTAGGTCAGCCGGGCGGTCTGGACCTCGCCGCCCTCCGGCCGCCCCGGCTTGGTCGCGGGGTTCCAGCCGTAAAGGTCGAAATGGCCGTGCGCCTTGGTCTTCGGGGCGAAGCGGCGCAGGAACAAGGCCGCGGTGATCGCCCCGGCGAACGGGCCGCCCGAGACGTTGTTGAGGTCGGCGACCTTGGAGTCGAGCAGGCTCGCGTAGGGGGCGTGGAGCGGCATCCGCCAGATCGGGTCGATCGCGCGCCGCCCCGCCTCCGAGACGTAGGCCGCCAGGGCCTCGTCCTCGGTGAAGAACGCCGGCAGATCCGGCCCGAGCGCCACCCGGGCGGCGCCCGTCAGGGTCGAGAAGTCGAGGATCAGCGCGGGCTCCTCGGCGTCGGCAAGGGCCAGCGCGTCGGCCAGGATCAGCCGCCCCTCCGCGTCGGTGTTGCCGATCTCGACGCTCAAGCCCGCCCGGCTGGGCAGCACGTCGCTGGGGCGGAAGGCGTTGCCCGAGACCGCGTTCTCCACCGCCGGGATCAGCACGCGCAGGCGGACCCGCAGACCCCCGCCCATGATCATGTCGGCGGCCGCCAGCGCCACCGCGGCACCGCCCATGTCCTTCTTCATCAGCAGCATCGCGGCGGAGGGTTTTATGTCGAGCCCGCCGGTGTCGAAGGCGACGCCCTTGCCGATCAGGGTCACCCGCGGCGCGTCCGCCGGCCCCCAGGTCAGGTCGATCAGGCGTGGCGCCCGGGGCGAGGCGACCCCGACGGCGTGGATCAGGGGGAATTCCCGCGCGAGCGCCTCGCCTTGCGTCACGTCGATCGACGCCCCGTGGCGCTCGGCCAGCGACCGGGCGGCGGCCTCGATCTCGGCGGGTCCGAGATCGTTGGCGGGGGTGTTGATCAGGTCGCGGCCCATCGCCACCGCGGCGGCGACCCGCGCGACCTCGGCCCCGTCGATCCCGGCCGGCGCCGCCAGCCGCGCCTTCGTCCCCCCGGCAGTCCGGTACCGGCCGAAGCGGTAGCTGCCCATCAGCCAGGCCAACGCGGCCTCGGCCGGGTCGGGGGCGTTCTCCAGGCGAAACGTCCCGTCCGGAAGCAGGGCGGGCAGCTTGCCGGCGATCAGCCGGTCATAGGTGGCCGCCTCCGGATCGCCGAGGCCGAACAGCACCCGCGCGAGACCGCCGTCCGGGCCCGGCAGCAGCGCCAGGCTCCCGGCCTTCGGCTTGAAGCCGAGCGCCCGCGCGAAGCTGCGCTGCGTTGGGTCCAGCGCCGCCTCGGCCTCGGTCCAGGACGCCGTCGTCACCAGGGTGACCGGAACGGACGGCGTGTCGGCGGACGGCGTGTCGGCGGGCAGCAGGGCGGCGTGCGTCGCGGGGATGTCGGCCTGTGTCATGTGCCTCTCGTGCGGCGGTCGGGCCGGCAGCGGCTTAACCGGTGGTTAGGGTTAACGCTCTATCACCGGCCGGCCGGGAGGGTGAAGCGTGGGTCGGAGCCCGCCCGGCCAGTGCCGGCGGAGCGCACCATGATGACGGCCCCGATCCGGGTCACCACGACCCTGGCTTCCACCCGCGGCCTCGCCGCCGCGGCCATCGTGGCGCTGGGCCTCGCCGGCTGCAACACCCGTTCCCCCGAGACCACCGGCTCGATCGGCGATGTCACCGGTCGGTCGGTCGCGCCGCGCCAGGAGGTCGCCTCACGCCAGGATCTCGACGGGCTGGCCGAACGCTTCAACGCCAATCCGGGCGACGGACGCGCGGCCCTTGCATATGCCCGCGCCCTCCGGTCGAACGACCAGGCGGCCCAGGCCTCCGCGGTGCTACAGCAGGCGGCCCTGCGCAACCCGCGCGACACCTTCATCCTCGGCGCCTACGGCAAGTCGCTGGTGGAGGCCGGTCGCTACCGCGAGGCGATCGACGTCCTCGCCAACGCCCATTCCCCGGCCTCGCCCGACTGGCGCATCCTGTCGGCGCAGGGCTCGGCCTCCGCGCAACTCGGTGAGCAGGCCCGGGCCCAGAGCTTCTACGAGGCCGCGCTCAAGATCCGGCCGAACGAGCCGTCGCTGCTGTCGAATCTCGGCCTGTCCTACGCGCTGTCGCGCAACCTCGACCAGGCCGAGCAGACCCTGCGGCTCGCCGCCGACCAACCCGGAGCCGACGCCCGCGTCCGCGCGAACCTCGCCCTCGTGCTCGGCCTGAAAGGCCGATTCGCCGACGCCGAGACCGTCCTGCGCCGGGACATGGGGCCCGATGAGGCCGCCTCCAACGTGGCGTCCCTGCGCAAGCTCGCCGCTCAGCCGAATCGGTTCAAGGCGTTGTCGGGGGCTCCGACGCCGGAGCGGGGGTGACGGCTATCCCGCGACGGTGACCGTCCGGATCTGCCGCGCGCCTTCCGGATCCCGCTGCGGGCTATGATGTTTCCGGTTCGCCGACGCATGAGGGTATAGGCCGGGCCCAGGCAGGTTTTCCCCTCCCACAGAAGGGGAGGGGAGGTCCGTGCGGCCGCCGTCCGCTTTCCGGCACGATGCGCGCCTTCCCCCGGGATGCTGCGGCATGGAACCCGCTCCGGCGCCCGACAGGGTAGCGCGGCTGTCATCGCAACCCGGTAGCGGCCAGATTCGAAAAGTTCTATATCGGGATCTGGCTGCGCCGCGCGGCTCCACGGGCGTCCAAATCGCCCCCGCGCATCGTCCTGCCCGGGCACTCCCGGGGCGGCGCGCGCCCGTCGGGCGCTACACAGGCCGAACACAGACTTCGTAGCGCAGGTTTTGCCTGCGCGTGTTCGACAACCCGCAGCGAGGATTGAACCAGCCGTGCCATCACTCGACAGCTACAAGGCCCGCCAGACGCTCGAAGCCGGCGGCAAGACCTACACCTACTACTCGATCCCCGAGGCCGAGAAGAACGGCCTCGCCTCCGCCACCGCGCTGCCATTCTCCATGAAGGTGCTGCTGGAGAACCTGCTGCGCTTCGAGGATGACCGCTCCGTCCGCAAGGCCGACATCGCCGCGACGGTCGGCTGGCTCGCCGAGAAGGGCAAGGCCGAGGTCGAGATCGCCTTTCGGCCCGCCCGGGTGCTGATGCAGGACTTCACCGGCGTCCCGGCCGTGGTCGATCTGGCGGCCATGCGCGACGCCATGGTGGCGCTCGGCGGCGACCCGCAAAAGATCAACCCGCTGGTGCCGGTGGATCTGGTCATCGACCACTCGGTGATCGTCGACGAGTTCGGCACCCCCAAGGCGCTGGCCGACAATGTCGCGCTGGAATACTCGCGTAACGGCGAGCGCTACACCTTCCTGAAGTGGGGCCAATCGGCCTTCGACAACTTCTCCGTGGTCCCCCCGGGCACCGGCATCTGCCACCAGGTGAACCTGGAATACCTGGCCCAGACCGTCTGGACGAAGTCCGAGGACGGGGCCGAGATCGCCTATCCCGATTCGCTGGTCGGCACCGATTCGCACACCACCATGGTCAACGGCATGGCGGTGCTGGGCTGGGGCGTCGGCGGCATCGAGGCCGAAGCGGCCATGCTCGGCCAGCCGCTCTCGATGCTGATCCCCGAGGTCGTGGGCTTCAAGCTGTCGGGCAAGCTGCCCGAGGGCACCACCGCCACCGACCTGGTGCTCACCGTCACCCAGATGCTGCGCAAGAAGGGCGTGGTCGGCAAGTTCGTGGAGTTCTACGGCCCCGGCCTCGACGACATGGCGGTCGCCGACCGGGCCACGATCTCCAACATGGCCCCCGAATACGGCGCCACCTGCGGCTTCTTCCCGATCGACCAGCGCACCATCGACTTCCTGAAAGTCACCGGCCGCGCCGACGACCGGATCGCCCTGGTGGAGGCCTACGCCAAGGCGCAGGGCATGTGGCGTGACGCGAACACGCCCGACCCGGTCTTCACCGATTCGCTGCAGCTCGACATGGGCGAGGTCCGGCCTTCGCTGGCCGGCCCGAAGCGCCCGCAGGACCGGGTGCTGCTCGACGCCGCCAAGCCGGGCTTCGCGGCCTCGATGGAGACCGAGTTCAAGAAGGCCGCCGACCTCGCCAGCCGCTACGCGGTCGAGGGCACGAACTTCGACATCGGGCACGGCGACGTGGTGATCGCGGCGATCACCAGCTGCACCAACACGTCGAACCCCTCCGTGATGATCGGCGCGGGCCTGCTCGCCCGCAACGCCGTCGCCAAGGGCCTGCGCTCCAAGCCGTGGGTGAAGACCTCGCTCGCCCCCGGCTCGCAGGTCGTCGGCGAGTATCTCGAGAAGTCCGGCCTACAGGAGCCCCTCGACGCGCTGGGCTTCAACCTCGTCGGCTTCGGCTGCACCACCTGCATCGGCAATTCCGGGCCGCTGCCGGAGGCGATCTCCAAGGCGATCAACGACAACGACATCGTGGCCGCCGCGGTGCTCTCGGGCAACCGCAACTTCGAGGGCCGGGTGAACCCCGACGTGCGGGCGAACTACCTCGCCTCACCGCCGCTCGTCGTTGCCTACGCGCTCGCCGGCTCGATGCAGATCGACATCACCACCGAGCCGTTGGGCCACGGCTCCGACGGCAAGCCGGTCTACCTGCGGGACATCTGGCCGTCGTCCGCGGAGGTGCAGCAGTTCATCGAGGAGAACATCACCTCGGAGCTGTTCAAGCGCCGCTACGCCGACGTGTTCGGTGGCGACCAGAACTGGAAGGACGTCGAGGTCACCGAGGCCGAGACCTTCGCGTGGAACCCCGGCTCCACCTACGTGCAGAACCCCCCTTACTTCGTCGGCATGGAGAAGACGCCCAAGCCCGTGGAGGACATCGAGGACGCCCGCATCCTCGGGCTCTTCCTCGACTCGATCACCACCGACCACATCTCGCCCGCGGGCAACATCCGGGCGGCCTCGCCGGCCGGCGAGTACCTGCAGGCCCACCAGGTCCGGGTGCAGGACTTCAACCAGTACGGCACAAGGCGCGGCAACCACGAGGTGATGATGCGGGGCACCTTCGCCAACATCCGCATCAAGAACCAGATGGTCCGGGATCCGTCCGGCACCGTGGTCGAGGGTGGCTGGACGCTGTTCCAGCCGTCCGGCGAGAAGATGTTCATCTACGACGCGGCGCAGAGATACGCCGAGAGCGGCACGCCGCTCGTCGTCTTCGCCGGCAAGGAGTACGGCACCGGCTCGTCGCGCGATTGGGCGGCCAAGGGCACGAAGCTGCTCGGCATCCGCGCCGTGGTGGCCGAGAGCTTCGAGCGCATCCACCGCTCGAACCTCGTCGGCATGGGCATCGTCCCGCTGGTGTTCCAGGGCGAGACCTCCTGGGCGTCGCTCGGCCTGAAGGGCGACGAGACCGTCACCATCAAGGGCCTGTCGGGCGAGCTGAAGCCGCGCCAGACCCTGGTCGCGGCGATCACCGCGGCCGACGGATCGAAGATGGAGGTGCCGCTCACCTGCCGGATCGATACGCTCGACGAGCTGGAATACTTCCGCAACGGCGGCATCCTGCCCTACGTGCTGCGCTCGCTCGCGGCCTGATCCACGACGGGCGGCGTCCGCGCCGCCCACCCGGTCTTTCAGAGGCGGCGCCCCCAGGGCGCCGCCTTCTTTTTGGCTCGGACGAGGACGTTTCGTTTGCGCACAACCTTGTTCAGCGCGGCCAGCGCCCCATAACCCGGCTCCTGAAGCCAGGATGGGACCCCCGATGAAGCATCTCAGCAAGACCCTCGCCGCCGCAGCCGGACTGACGGCGCTCCTATCGAGCGCGGTCTTCGCCGCCCAGGTCGAGCGCGTCCGCGGCACCATCGACAAGGCCGAGGGCACCACCCTCACGATCAAGACCGAGGACGGCAAGTCCGAGACCGTGGATGTCGGCGGCGCGAAGTTCGCCTGGGTGGTCCCGTCGAGCCTCGATGCGATCAAGGACGGCGTCTTCATCGGCACCGCCACCAAGGGCGAGAACCCGATGACCGCACTCGAAGTCGTGCTGTTCCCCGAGTCGATGCGCGGCACCGGCGAGGGCCATTACGGCTGGGACACGATCACCGACCAGACCGGCGGCGCCGGCTCGAAGGTGAAGAGCGCCATGACCAACGGCACCGTGAAAGCCGAGACCGCCAACGCCCCCAAGGTGAAGAGCGCGATGACCAACGGCACCGTGAAGGCCGACAAGGCGGCGTCGGGCGGTGAGCGCACCCTGACGGTGAGCTACGGCAAGGACGGGTCCAAGGAGATCGTGGTGCCGGCCTCGGCCCCGATCGTCGCCTTCGAGCCGGCCGACAAGGCGATCCTGGCCCCCGGCTCCAAGGTCTTCGCCGTGGTCGCCAAGGACGGCGCCAAGGCCGAGGGCAAGCTCGTGGCGGTCGGCAAGGACGGCCTGACCCCGCCGATGTAAGGTTTGGGAGTCTCGCGCGCCGCGGTCGGCACGGCTGGCTGCGGCGCGCGGGTTGTTCATCGACGCGGGCGTTCTCTTGGTTCCCGGGGGCATGGCCGGCCGCGCGGAGGGTTCTGTGGCAACGCTCGCTGTCGCGGGACACCGGCGGCGATCGCACACATCGTCGGCACGAAGCGGCGTTGCGCACCAGCGAGAGATTTGTCGCCCACGCGCTGAGGCTGGCGACAGCTCAGAACCGCGCTGGATTTGTCGACAACAGACGAAGAATAATATTATTAGGGTGTGGGACCGTTTTTCATAGAAAAATGTGTGACAACGGATTGGTGAGATCTACAAAATCTCTACTATGACGCCCGTATCTCCGCCGTCGTCCAGGCTATTTTGGCCGTTGATGTTTTCGCGATGATACGAGATATCCTGGATCGAGTTTCCAAGATGCGGGATCGGCACGATGAAATTGTTGCGTGACGCAAAAATTCTCGTGAAATTTGCAATTCCGCTCGTCATCGTGGCTTTGGCCGCCGGAGGATTGATCGTCTACGCGCGTGCGAGCCTGATCGCCCAATCGGCCCAGACCCGGCAGATCGTCGATGTCCAGGCCAACCGCCTCGCGATGATCCTCGGCCTCCAGATCGATTTCGGTGAGATCGCCGTCCAGGCGCGCAACCTCGTCCTCGAAACGCGCGAGTCGCAGATGGCGGGGTACCAGACCCTCATCAAGCAGAACACGGCGCACGCGTTCAGCTTGCTCGATGCCCTGATGCAGATGGCCGACACGCCCGCGCGGCGCTCGGCCGGGGAGACATTGCGGCAGATCCTGACGGCGTTCGGCGCCGTGGTCGATCGGGTTGCCGCGAGCGCGGAGCGCGGGGAGGCCGAAGCCGCCAGCGCCATCCTGCTGGCCGAGGGCAATCCGCTCCGGGCCAAGCTGGTGGAGATGATACAGGCTCGGGTCGATGTCCTGAAGGGCGACCTTCAACGGGAGCGGGACGAGTCCGAGGGGGTGGCCTCCCGGGCGACCCTTCTCCTGGTCGCGGCGGCAACAATCGGCCTTGCCGTCGCCATCGGGGCGGGCGTCGCCGTGGTCGTTCTCGGCGTGACGGCCCCGCTCAAACGGCTGGTCCAGACCCTCGAGCGCATGGGGCGCGGAGAGGCCGACAGCGAGATCCTCGAGGCCGCCCGCGGCGACGAGATCGGTGCCGTCGGGCGCGCCGTGGAAGGGATCAAGCGCTTGGTCGCCGCGGAGGCTGCCGAGCAGGCCGAGATCCGGCGTCGCGCCGATCAGGCGGCCTCGTCCGAGCGCAGGCGTGCCCGTGCCGAGCTGGCCGACAGCTTCGAGCAGACCATGGTCGGCATCGTCGACACCGTCTCGACATCGGCGAGCGCGCTGCAGAAAGCCGCCCAGGACATGACCGACACCGCCAGCCTGGCGGCGATGCAGGCCGCCACCGTCGCCTCGGCGGCCGAGGAGGCGGCCGGGAACGTCCAGACGGTCGCGGCCGCCGCGGAACAGCTCGGAACCTCGGTGCAGGAGATCGGACGTCAGGTCACGGGCTCGGCTGGGCTCACCCGGATCGCGGCCCAGGAGGCCGGGGAGACCACCAAGCTGGTTCAGGCCCTGAGCCAGACCTCGGCGAAGATCGGCGAGATGGTCGGGCTGATCGCCGACATCGCCAACCGGACCAACCTGCTAGCGCTCAACGCCACCATCGAGGCGGCGCGCGCCGGCGAGGCGGGGCGGGGCTTCGCCGTGGTGGCGACGGAGGTCAAGGCGCTCGCCGGCCAGACCGCCCGGGTCACGGACGAGATCACCGGCCAGGTCGGCGCGATCCGGGCCGTGACCGAGAATGCCGTGGCGGCCATCGGTGGGATCACCAGCCGCATCGGCGAGATCGACGGCGTCACCGCCAGCATCGCGGCCGCGGTCGAGCAGCAGGGTGCCGCGACCCAGGAGATCGTCCGCAACGTCTCCGAGGCCGCGCTGGGGACCGGTGCGGTCACGAGCAACATCGTCGGCGTCGCGGATGCGTCCGAGCGGACCGGGGCGGCCGCGACCCAGGTCCTGGGGGCGGCCGCCACGCTCTCGGACCAGTCCGGGCGCCTGAACGCCGAGGTGTCCCGCTTCCTCGCTGGAATCCGGGCCGCCTGAGGCGGACCCGGTGTCTGGCAGCCGTCAGCCCGCGAGGGCGACGGTGTAGTCGGCTTCGGTCTTCGCGCGGATCTCGTCCTCGGTGACGCCGTCGGCGAGCTCGATCAGTTTCATGCCGCCGTCGCCCTTCTTGTCGATCTCGAACACCCCGAGATCGGTGATCACGAGGTCGACCACCTGGGTTCCGGTGAGCGGCAGGTCGCAGGCCTTGAGCAGCTTTGCGCTTTCGGTGCCGTCCTTGTTCTTGGCGACGTGCTCCATCACCACGATGACGCGCTTCACCCCGGCGACGAGGTCCATCGCGCCGCCCATCCCCTTCACCATCTTGCCGGGGATCATCCAGTTGGCGAGGTCGCCGTTGCCGGCCACCTGCATGGCGCCGAGGATCGACAGGTTGATGTGCCCGCCCCGGATCATCCCGAAGGAATCCGCCGACGAGAAGTAGCTCGTGGTCGGCAGCGCCGTGATCGTCTGCTTGCCGGCGTTGATCAGGTCCGGGTCTTCCTCGCCCTCGTACGGGAAGGGGCCCATGCCGAGCATGCCGTTCTCGGATTGCAGCTGCACCGACATGCCGTCGGGGATGTAGTTCGACACCAGCGTGGGGATGCCGATGCCGAGGTTCACGTAGAAGCCGTCTTCCAGTTCCTTGGCGGCGCGCGCCGCCATCTGCTCGCGGGTCCAGGCCATCGTTCTATTCCCTTTCCCTCGACTAGTGGGTGCCGCCGCCGGCGGCGGCCGCCGGCGTGCTGTCGCCGCGCTTGCGCGTGGTGCGCTGCTCGATCCGCTTCTCGCGCGCGCCGACCTCGATGATCCGCTTCACGAAGATGCCGGGGGTGTGGATCGTGTCCGGGTCGATGGTGCCCGGCTGCACGAGGTGCTCCACCTGCGCCACCGTCATCGTGGCCGCCGTGGCCATCATCGGGTTGAAGTTGCGGGCGGTCATCCGGTAGCGGAGGTTGCCCTCGGTATCGCCGGTATGGGCGTGCACGATGGCGAGGTCCGCGAACAGCCCGCGCTCCATCACGTAGTGCTCGCCGTCGAACTCCCGCACCTCCTTGCCCTCGGCGACCTTGGTGCCGACGCCGGTCTTGGTGAAGAAGGCCGGAATGCCGGCGCCGCCCGCGCGGATGCGCTCGGCCAGGGTCCCCTGCGGGTTGAACTCGATCTCCAACTCGCCTCCGAGATACTGCCGGGCGAACTCCTTGTTCTCGCCGACATAGGACGAGATCATCTTGCGCACCTGCCGGGTGTCCAGGAGCTTGCCCAGGCCGACCCCGTCGATGCCGGCATTGTTCGACACGATGGTCAGGCCCTTGACGCCCGAGGCGCGCACCGCCTCGATCAGCTCGTCGGGGATGCCGCAGAGGCCGAACCCGCCGCACATGACCATCATGTCGTCGCGCAGCAGGCCGGCCAAGGCCGCGGTGGGATCCGTGTAGACCTTCTTCATCGAACCGTCCTTTTCTCGTCCGGTCTGGCCCGGTCGAAATCTTGGGAACTACGTTTCCTCGGCCCGCTGTCCCCGATTCCGCGGCCGAAATCCAGTGCCGGTGCACACGGCCCGCATGGTGTCCGGGGCGATCCGTAACCCGCGAGCCTGGGGAGAGCGGGGTCGCCGGGCAGGGCCCCCGCAGACAAGGCGTCCCGAGCGCGCTATGAGGTTAACGCAACGAGCAGACCCTACCGGGCCGCGACGGCTTGAGGGGGCTGGCGCCGCACCTGGCCCCTGGCCGCGCCTGCGGCTCGCCCATCCGGAGCATGATGTCGCCGCGCCGCCCCATCTTCGTTGCCGCCCTTGGATGCCTGGTCCTCGCAGGGCTCGGCCTGCAGGACTGGTCGGTCGACGGCGGCCGGGCGATGACCTTCGCGGGTTCCGCACTCGATGAGTACGGCCTCGCGCTGACCGCCGAGGGGCCCGCGCACCTCACGCTCCTCCCGATTCCCCGCCTCAGCCTCGAGCGTGTCCGCCTCGCTGCCGGATCCGCCGGGTCGACGCTTGCGGAGGGCGGCCGCCTGACGATCGAGCTCGATCCGATCGGCCTGCTCGCCGGCCGCGCCGCCCTTGGCGGGTTGCGGCTCGACGCGGCGCGCCTGTCGCCGGATGCCGCCGCCTGGCGCGAGCCACTGGCGCGGCTGGCCGGACGGATGCGGGCGGGCGCGACCCAGCACCCGCGCCGGATCGCCCTCAACGGCGCCCGGGTCGGCGACGGCACGGACGCCCGGGACATCGACATCGATCTCGCCTGGCCGTTTTGGAGCGCGACCGCCGAGGCCCATGCCAGCATGACCTGGCGGGGCGTGCCGACACGGATCGCCCTGGCCCACATGCTGCCGGCCTATATCGCGCAGGGCCTGCGCACGCCGTTCACGGCGACGGTGACTTGGCCGGATGGCAGCCTGGCGGCCGAGGGGACGGCAGGACCGCCATCCGACGGCGGCGGCCTGCCGGTCCTGGCCGGGCGCGCCCGGTTCGAGAGCCGTGCGCTCCCCAGGACCCTGTCCTGGCTCGGGCGCGACGCACCGCTCGCCGCCCTCGCCGGCACCTTCTCGCTCGACGGACGGTTCGAGACCGGGGTCAGGTCGGTGTCGTGGCCGAGCCTGCGAGTGGGGCTCGGCGACGACGTCCTGGATGGGGCCGGCGCCGTGACTCTCGGGGCGGAGCCCGAGCCGCGCCTCTCGGTCCAGGCCACCCTGGCGGCCGAGACGCTCAACCTGTCGCCGCTTCTCGCCGACCTGATCCGGCTGTTCCAGGCCGAGCCGGCCTCCCTGGCGCTGGGACCACTGACCGGTGGCGATCTCGACCTGCGCCTCTCCGCGGCCGAGGGCCGCGTCGGGCCGGTCCTGGCACAGGACCTCGCCGCCAGCATCCTGGTGCGGGACGCGGCCGTGGAGGTCGCGGTGAACCGGGCGCGCGTGCAGGACGGCATGCTCAAGGGGCGCGTGACCCTGGCGAGCGCCGCGGATCCGGCCGAGACCGACGTGCGGATGCAGGGTAGCCTCGACCGGGTCGATATCGGTTCCCTGCTGGGCGAGATCGGCGCGGGACGCTGGCTGAGCGGCCCGCTGCAGGGCCAGTTCAGCCTGGAGGGTAGCGCCCGCGACAGCGGCTCCCTGCTCGCCAGCCTCGGCGGCCGCGCGACCCTCTCGGTCGATGGCGGTGCGATCACGGGGCTCGACCTGGCGGAGCTCGTCCACCGCAACGGTGCGGTGCCCACCGGGGCGCTGGCGCGCCGGAACGGCCGGACCGCCTTCGAGCGTGCCGCGATCACCCTGCGCTTCTCCGACGGGATCGGCGAGTTCGCCGAATCCGGCCTGCGGGGCCCGAGCGTCGGGGCGAGCCTGCAGGGTCAGGTGTCGCTGCCGGGCCGGCGGATCGCGGCCCGGGGCGACTTGGCGCTGCGACCGCTGGCCGACCTCCCGGGCCGCGGGCTGCTGTTCGAGGTGACGGGTCCGTTGGATGCCCCCACGGCGCAGATCGTGTCTCAAGGCGAGGCGATGCTGCCCGATCCCTTCAAGGTGCCGGCCGCCCTCGGGCTGAGCGGTGCCGCCCGCGCCTACGCACCCTGACCCCGATCCCCGCGCCTGCCGCCCGACCCTGAGCTCCGGCCCCGAACCCCTCCGTGACCCCCATGCGCCGCCAGCTTATCGAGGATCCCGTCACCCGAGCCGGGCCGCTGTCGCGGCAGCTCGCGGTGTTCTCAATCCTCGCCACCGGTCTTGCCCTGATCCTGGTGCGGGACCCGCGCGCTGACACCGACGCGGCGCTGGTGGCGCTCGCGGCCGGGCTGTGCGTCGCCCTGGCCGCGGCGGTGGCGGCCGTCTTCGCGTTCGTGCATGTCTGGCGCGAGGGCGCGCGCGGCCTGGGCGCCGCGCTGGCCGGCCTGGTGCTGGCGATCCTCCTGCTGGGCTACCCGGCCTATCTGGGCGTGCGCGGCCTGCGCCTGCCGGTCCTGTCGGACATCACCACCGATATCGACAACCCGCCGGCCTTCTCGCGCTCGCGCGCCGCCTTCGCGGCCCGGGGTGGGCGCTATCCGGCCGATCCCGGCCCGGCAATCCGCGAGCGCCAGCGCGCCGCCTACCCGCAGATCGCCCCGCTGACCCTCGACATCGGCGCCGACGAGGCGTTCGAGTTGGCCCGCAAGGCGGCCCTCAACCGGCATTGGCAGATCGTCGAGGCGATCCGTCCCGGGGGACGCACCGGCAACGGGCGGATCGAGGCCGTGGCCCGGGGCCTCATCCTGAACCTGCCCGACGACGTGACTGTGCGGATCCGCCCCCGGGCCGACGGCGCCCGGATCGACGTGCGCTCGGCCTCTCGGCTCGGCGGGCGCGACTTCGGCACCAACGCCGACCGGATCCGCGCCTATCTCGACGACGTCGCCAACCTCGCGCTTGCGGTGAAGTAGGGTCAGGCGGGCACGTAGGCCGCATCGAGCCGCGGCCGCCCG
This sequence comes from Methylobacterium sp. AC315, assembly GCF_979253755.1. Lineage (NCBI taxonomy): Bacteria > Pseudomonadati > Pseudomonadota > Alphaproteobacteria > Hyphomicrobiales > Methylobacteriaceae > Methylobacterium > Methylobacterium sp. AC315. Next base: position 135,439 of record NZ_CEEDEA010000002.1, on the reverse strand, counting down.
TCGCAGGCGACCAGCCCGCGCCCGACCAGATCCTCGAGATGGGCGAACACCGACAGGGCGGCCGCGCCCCGCAGCCGCGGATCGAGCCCCTGGTAGATCGCCGCCACCACCTCCGGGATGCGCGTGTCCCCGGCGACCAGCCGGGCCCGGATCGCCGCCTCCCGCTGGCGACGGTGGCCGATCAGGCAGCGGACGAGCCGCGCGGGCTCGCGGACCGGGCCGCCATGGCCGGGCCAGTAGATCGTCTCGCCGCGCCCGCGCAGCTTCTCCAGAGAGGCCATGTAGGCCCGCATCTCCCCGTCCGGGGGGGCGACGATCGTGGTGTTCCAGGCCATGACGTGGTCGCCCGAGAACAGGGCTTCCGCCTCGGGCAGCGCGAAGGCGAGGTGGTTCATCGTGTGGCCGGGGGTCTCCACGGCCACGAGGGTCCAGCCGGGACCGGATACGGCGTCGCCCTCCGCCAGGATGCGCGCCGGCGCGTGCGCCGCGTCCGAGCTGGCATCGAGCATCGGCGCCTCGCCCTCCGCCAGGGCGCGGGCGGGCCGGTGCGGGCCGCAGCCGACGATCGGCGCCGCGGTCCGGGCGGCCAGCAGGCGGGCGCCCGGCGAATGATCGCGATGGGTGTGGGTCACCACGATCGCCTCGACGCGCTCGGGGCCGAGGTCGTCCAGGAGCGCCGTGATGTGGCTGGGATCGTCAGGGCCGGGATCGATCACCGCCACGCGATCCTGGCCCACCACGTAGGTGCAGGTGCCGGTTGCCGTGAAGGGGCCGCCGTTCGGGGCGATCCGCCGCCGGATCAGCGGGGCTACGCGCTCCATGCGCCCGCTTTCGGGCAGGGACCGCTCGACACGCGGCCCGCTCTCGTCTTCGACCGTCATCGCCACCCCGTCCCGTGCCGGCGGTGGTTCTACGGCTGCGCGCGATCGCCGCGCAATCGGGCGCAGCGGCCAGGGGGCTTTCCCTGAGGACAACGGTCCCGGAGGGAGCCGTACCTCAGGGCATGCGGGACGTCAGCCCGCGCGGTGCGAACGCCCGGACCGGACGCGAACGGGGACCGGTACGGGGGCCGGCGCCACGCCGAGGCCGAGGGCGGCCGCGCGCGCCGCGTCGGCGGCCCCATCGACAATCTCGGTGACACGCGCCGCCAGGGCGGCGAGCTTGGATCGAACGGCTCTCTTTGCAGCTTGCAGCATCTCGGATCCCGGTTCGGACCTAGTGACCTAACAGCGAACGCGACCGTCTGACTCCCGTTCCGTCACCCAATCGTCGCGGGGCGGTTCGCCAGCGAGACGAAACCGGTGGGCTTTGTCAAGTGCGCGGAACCAGAACCAAACCTTGGCGTTTTGGAGTCCAGAACGACGCGGCCGCCCGCGCCGGACCTTTCAAAGGATACGCACAATGCTCGGTTGGGCCGTAACTTTCCTCGTCGTGGCTCTGGTCGCCGCTCTGCTCGGTTTCGGTGGTATTGCCGGCACCGCGATGGAAGCTGCCAAGCTTGTGTTCTTCGTGGCGATCGTCCTGTTCGCGATCTCGGCCGTTGTCGGCCTGATGCGTGGCCGTTCCCCGACGCTTTAAAGCCATCGTAGAGGCCGGCGCTGGCGCCGGGCTGACGATAGACTTGGGAAGAGCCGCCGTCCCAAACGGCGGCTTTTTCATCGCGGCGACATCAGGATCCACAGGGTCCACCGGTGCCGCCCGAGCCTTCCAAGCTCAAGCCTTCCGTCGCTGAAGACTTCCACCGCTCAGGTTTTCTCGCGCTCACCGCCGTCCAGCTTGGCGATGAGTTCGGCAAACCGGTCGGGCACGGGTTGCAGGGCGACGGTATCGTACATCGCGCGCAACTGAGCGGCGATGCGGTTGCGGGTCTGGTCGCTCAGGCCGCTCCCGTCGGAGCGCGCACCAGCGGATGTCGCGATGCCCCGGGAAGCCCCGGATTGGCGCGCTTCGGACGGTGCCGTGGGTTCTGCGGCGGTGCCAGTATATGGATCGCCCGCACTGGAGGCTGCATCCTTACCCTGATCCGCCATCCACACGCCCCTTATTGCCGAAGTCCGCTGGGCCGCATTGTACTGCGGCTCGACATACGCCATGGCTGCGGCTGCAACGCCCGCCCGCCGGATCGGTTCCGCTGGGGGCGGAACGGAGTGCGGGCCGCCGCGTTGGGCGGTAGGCTGCGCAGGATACAAGCCGGCCCCGGCACGGCCTCGGTCGCGGACCGAGGCATCGCGGCCGGGCAACACGGCGAGGCACAGGGGATCGAATGTCGACATCGCAACTCGTGGTACAGCACCTGCCGTACCTGCGCCGCTACGCTCGGGCGCTCACGGGGAGCCAAGTGGCGGGCGACGCCTATGTCGCGGCCACCCTGGAAACCCTCGTCAACGAGCCGGATACGCTCGGCCGCAGCACCAACATCAAGGCCGACCTGTTCCGGGTGTTCACCCGGATCTGGAACTCCCTGTCGGTGAACGGACGCAGCGAGCAGGTCCAGCACGACCTCCCCGCCGAAGTCCGCCTCGGCCAGATCACGCCGCTGCCGCGCCAGGCCTTCCTGCTCTCCTGCCTCGAAGGCTTCTCGGAAGAGGACGCCGCGATCATCCTGGCCGTGGACGTCTCCGAGGTCCGCGACCTGGTGGACGAAGCCGGCCGCGAGCTCGCCGCCGACATGGCCACCGAGATCCTCATCATCGAGGACGAGCCGCTGATCGCCATGGACCTCGAGGCCTTGGTGGAAGGCCTCGGCCACAACGTCATCGGTGTCGCCCGCACCCGCACCGAGGCGATCAAGATCGCCAGCGACGGCAAGCGTCCCGGCCTGATCCTGGCCGACATCCAGCTCGCCGACGGCTCCTCGGGCCTCGACGCGGTGAACGACCTGCTGAAGACCTTCGAAGTGCCGGTGATCTTCATCACCGCCTATCCGGAGCGCTTCCTCACGGGTGAGCGGCCCGAGCCGGCCTTCCTCATCGCCAAGCCGTTCCAGCCGGCGAACGTCTCCGCGGTGATCAGCCAGGCGCTGTTCTTCCAGCAGACGGCGCGCCGCCGGGAAGCCAAATCGGCGTGACCACGAAAGTCGGTTCTCTGCAGTAACCGGGGGCGGTCCGCCGTCTCCGGGCTCGGCCCGCAGGACTGTCCCGAACAAGCCCCGGCGAAAGCCGGGGTTTTTGTTTGCGGTGTCCCTCGCGATGCCTCTGACCTGCGGCGCGCAAAAAAACGGGCTGGAGATGGCTCCAGCCCGTCTAAGAGGTTCCGGCCGATGCACAAGGGGAATGCGGGGAGGACCAGGTGGCCGGGTGTCGTGAGAACGAGCGCCGGGCCGGGAGGTTCCGGACAATGCGCTTTTTAAGCGAGCGTGACTTTTTCCGCACAGGGGACGGTTGTGGATGACGCCGGTGCGCCGTCGCACCAACGGCTTGAACGCGAACGAATACTCAGTGCCCACAGGGACGGGATAGTTGTGGAACCTGCAATTGCACGCCGCGTTGTGGAAACATCCTGTCAAGCTCTCATGATGAGGTCGGGGCGATGCTGCGGTCGGGTTTCATTCTGGGCGTGAGTGCTCCCGCGGCTCTTCTCACCGTGCTGATTCAGCCGGTGGTGCGTGAGACCGCCGACCGCTGGACGCCGCCGGTGCTGACCGCGGCGGCCGCCGTGCAGGCGCCGCTTCCCGGCATGCGCCCGGCCTCGCTGGCTCTCAGCCCGACTCGGGTCGCCGGGGTACAGCGCGTCGACAGCCGTTCGGGCCCGGTCGCCGAGGAGGGGCAGGAAATCGGCATCCGGCCGCTCCTGAAGCAGCCGCAGCAGCCGCGCCGTCTGGTCCGCGAGGGGTGCGAGACCGCGCTCAGCTCCCTGGTCGGACCCGAGGCCCGCCGCATGATTCCGGGCCGCTGCATTTCCTGATAGCCCGGCTGGTTCTCTTCCAGACACCAAAAAGCCCCGTCCGTCCGGCGGGGCTTTCTGGTGTCGGGGCCGTAGTGTGAGCTCCCGCGATGACGAGAGCCGGTCGGTCGCAAAAAGACGGCGCCGGTCCAGGGGACGCGGCGCCGTTACGCGACTCGTTCGGTCCGGTGCGTCACTCGGCGCGGCCGGTCCCCGTGGACTGCCCACCCTTGCGACCGGCCGTCGAGGCCAGTTCGCGGTCCTGCGAGAAGGAGCGCTTCTCGGCCGGCACGCTGCGTCCGCCCTTGCTGGCGATCTCGCGCTGCCGCGACAGGTCCATCGAGGCAAAGCCCCGCTTCGAGGTTGAATTTCCGGATGCCATCAGTTCCTCCTCAGGCTTCGCTTCACCCCGCAACAACCTTCAGCAATAACCAAGGTTCCTGTCATGAGACGTGGCCAAGTTTGGCAAAGCTAAGCTTGGCGGCAACCGCGGGCTGAGTGCGGCGTTGGTCCCCGGTTGATCTGCGCGTTTCTCCGCAGGCGCCCGCTGCCGACCGGCCCAAGGCCGGCCTACTCTCGCGCGGCCGCGCCCGGTTCCCACGCCGCAGGCTTTCGAGGAGAGGTTTCCGCCAGTGACGAACCGCAACATGGTCAAGGACGCGGCCGGATCCGAGCCGGCCGTGAAGCCGAATACGCCGCCGCTCCCGCCGATGCCGGCCCCCGAGGATTCGCCGACGCCGACCACCCGCGAGGAGCCGATCGATTCGCCGCACCTCAACGCCAGCCTGAAGCGTGAGGCGCCGGCACCGGGCGAGCAGGGGCTTTCGACGAAGCGCTGAGGCGCCGCCCGTCAGCCGGGCCCCGCCCGCGTCCTGCGAGACAGGCCGAACACCAGCAGGCCGATCCCCAGGATCGTGGCGAGGCCGGCCACGGTCAGGATGCGCTGGACCAGCGGCGTGTAGAGGCCGCGTGCGGCATCGTAGCCGTAGCACAGCAGCGTCAGACGGTCGGCCAGGCTGCCGACCTGCCCCTCTCCGGCTTCCGTCAGCGCGAGCCGGAGGTCCCGGCCGGTCAGCGCCAGGGGCGAGAGAACCCGCGCCACCCGGCCGTCGCCGGTCAGCAGCATCGCGGCGGCGGGATGGGCGAAGCTGTCGGTCCCGGGATCGTAGACGGCCGTGTAACCCAGTGCTCCGGTCAGCCGGACGAGGGCGGCATCGGTAACGAGCAAGGGCGTGACGCCGGCCCCACGCGGTCCGAGCGTCTCGTCCAGCATGCGACGCGCGGCCGCGGCGTCGTCGCGGGGATCGATCCCGACGAGCACCCAGGCGTACTGGTCCGTGGGGAGGCCGGTCGCCGCCAACGCATCTGCAGCCATCGACACCATCGGGTCGCAGACGTTCCCGCAGGTGTAATCCACCGGCAGCAGGAGGGTGGCGCGCCCGCCCAGCGCCTCTCCCAGCGTTGTGGTGCGCCCGGTCCGCGCGTCCGTCACCGGCACGGAGAGCGGCGCCTGGGCGCCGGGCGCAGGGGCAGCCGCCACCCGGGCGAGGTCCGCCTGAACCAGGCGCGCCTGGGCGGTCCCGGGATTCGCCAGGCCAGCGCATGCAATCGTCAGTAGGCTGACGATCAGGTACTGAACCGTGCGGATTGCGTCGGGCCTGGGACTGGACAAGGGCTTGATGAACCGCATGGATATGTCGTCGGCCGGTCCGGCCCTCTCAGTACCACCCATGCCCGCGAGGGCGTGACACCCGTCGCGGAGCCAGTGCATGACCCTCGACACCGAGGTTTCCTCCCTGCGGCAGGTGCCGCTGTTCCGCGAGGTGGAGCCGGCGCGCCTGAAGCTTCTGGCCTTCACCAGCGAGCGCGTGCATTTCGAGCCGGGCCAACGCTTCTTCGCTCGGGGCGACGTGGCCGATGCCGCCTACGTGATCCTCATGGGCAGCGCCGAGGTGAGCATCGACGGGCCGGCCGGCCCGGTCCGGCTGGCGCTGCTCGGGCAGGACGCCCTGGTCGGCGAGATGGGCATCCTGGCCGACCAGCCCCGCTCCGCCACGGTGACGGCGGAGACGGCGGTGACGGCGTTGCGGATCGACCGCGGCGTGTTCCTGGAGCTGCTGGCGCAGTTTCCCCAGATCAGCATCGCGCTGATGCGGGTGCTGGCGCTGCGGCTGGAGCAGACCAACCAGGCGCTCGCTGAGAGTCGGGGCTGACCTCACGCGGTCGGATAGGTGATGAATTCCAGGAGCGAGCCGTCCGGGTCGCGGAAGTAGACGCTGAGGCCGAGGCCTGCCGCGCCGTGACGCTCGACCGGGCCCAGCTCCACCGGCACGCCGGCCGCCTCGAGATGCGCCATCGCGGCCTCGATCGTGCCCGACCAGCGGAAGCACAGATCGCTGTTCCCCGGGAGCACGGGTTGCGCCGCCACCGGCTCCGCCTTCACGCCCGGCCCGTGGCAATTGAGCTGCACGCCGCCGAACCGGTAGGCGAAGCCGCTCCCGCGCTCGATCACCTCGGCGCCGACCACGTCGCGGTAGAAGGCGTTGGACCGCGACCAGTCGGTGACGTGGATCACGCAATGGTCGAGGTGGATGGCGGGGCGCAGAAGGTCCCCGGGGACGACCGCCGCGTCGGTCGCAAGCGTCTCGGTCTCGGCCATGTCGTGCCTCCGCGGATGCCGGATCTCAGGGGCGCCGTCGTCGCCCAGGAACCGGCAGCGACCGTTCGAAGGCCGTACCGGTCCGCGATCTTCCGCGCCGAATTAGGGCGCAACCATGGCCGTGGCAGTGGGCGCTCGCGCGTCCGTGCGGCGCAAAAGCTACATCGTCGCAGACGGGGAGACGGTAGGCATAGCGCCCTGGACCGTATCCCGCATGTCAGGACCCATGATCGCATCCCACCTGTCGGCCTGGAGCCGAATTCGCCGGCTCCTGCTCTCGCGAATTCTGCTCGCCGTGGTGGCGATCGCGCCGCTGGCCGCCTGCCAGACCCGCCCGTCCCAGCTCGCACAGGACGATGAATCGGCCTGGTACATCGGGACGAAGGCCGACAAGCCGTTCGACATCCCGCTGGTCGACACCGCCCGCCTCGATCCGAAGTACCGCCGCCAGCAGGTGAGCTACAACGGTCCGGAGAAGCCCGGCACGATCCTGGTCGACATCGACCAGCGCCAGCTCCTCCTGGTCCAGGCCGACGGCACCGCGATGCAGTACGGCGTCGGCGTCGGCAAGGCCGGCTTCTCCTGGAAGGGTGAGGCGCGCGTCGGCCGCAAGGGCGTCTGGCCGGATTGGAGCCCGACCGTCACGATGGTCTCGCTCAACCCCGACCTGCCCCGCACCCGCAAGGGCGGCGTCGACAACCCGCTGGGCGCCCGGGCTCTGTACCTCTACCAGGGCAACCGCGACATCTTGTTCCGGATCCACGGAACCAACGAGCCCTGGAGCATCGGCGAGCAGATGTCGTCGGGCTGCGTCCGGATGCTCAACGAGGACATCGCCGACCTCTACGAGCGCGTCCCGGTCGGCACCCGGGTCCTGGTCAAGCGGAGCGGCAAGTACCGGACTTGACGTCCGGTTCGCCGGATTCCGGTCCCATACCGTCGCGGATGTCGGTGGATCGCCGGCTCGATGCCCGTCCCTGCGCGTGAAATGTGGAAGCTGAGGGGCAACGCTTTCGCAATCTCTTCGCGTAACGGTCGGTCGAGCGCGCTCCGCGGGACGCCCGGGTCTTCCCAAAGCGCATGGCTGAGCCGGCAAAAGCGCCACAATGGCCGGCGATTCCGGGCGCTTCGAGAAACCCTTGCCGGTCGTTCGTGGACAGCTTTCCAATGACAAGATCGATGCTCGCCCTCTTGCTCCTCTGTTCCCCCGCCGCCGCGGCCGGAACGATCAGCGGACCGGCGACGGTGATCGACGGCGACACGATCGAGGTGCACGGCACCCGCATCAACCTCTACGGGATCGACGCGCCGGAGACGGCGCAGAGCTGCCAGACCGTCACCGGCCGGGAATACCGCTGCGGTCGCGACGCCGCCCTGGCGCTGACCGCCCATATCGGCAGCGGCGTCGTCACCTGTGAGCGCCGCGACGGTACGCCCGTCAGCGGCATTGCGGGCGTCTGCCGCGCGCATGGCGAGGACCTCTCGGCCTGGATGGTCGCCCAGGGCCATGCCTTGGCCAGCCGCCAGGTCACGGTGGCCTACACCCCGCAGGAGGGCCACGCCTGGGCGACGCGGCGCGGCCTCTGGGCCGGGACCTTCGAGAAGCCTGCCGATTGGCGCCAGGACCGGCGTCGCATGGAAGCCTCGGCCGGTGCGAGCGCGGCTGATTAGGGCATCGTCCCGAACGGCGCCCGCACGCCTTCGAGACACGGCGACGCCCTAGACGCGATCACGCCGTCTTGTCGTGGCCCTCGGTGAATTCCCGCCAGAGCAGGACCAGCGCCGCCATGACGGCCGGGCCGACGAACAGGCCGAGCAGCCCGAAAGTCTCGACGCCACCCAGGATCCCGAGCAGCACCCACAGGAACGGCAGCTTCGTGGTGCCCCCGATCAGCGCCGGCCGAACGAAGTGGTCGGCCGCGAACGTGACCACGAATCCGGCCACGGCCACGACGACCGCGGCCTTCATCGAACCCGCCGCCACCAAGAGGAGCGCCGCGATCGCGATGGCGAGCGCCGCGCCGAACGGGATCATGGCGGCCACCGCCGTGAAGGCCCCGAGCAGCACCGGATGCGGTACCCCGGCGAAGTAGTAGACCACCCCGAGGATGAAGCCCTCGCCGAGTCCGACCAGAACGAGGCCGTCGACGGTCCCGTGCACCGAAGCCACCATCTGCCGGGCGACGCGCTCGCCCCGGGGGCCGAACAGCCGGTCGCAGGCGGAGCGGGCCTGCTCGGTGATCGTGCGCCAGTCGCGGAATAGGAAGAACAAGGCGACCAGGCTGAAACCGAACAGCACGATCCGGTGCACCACCTCGCGTCCGAAGTTCCGTGAGGCGCCGACCACCGAGTGGTTGTCGAACCGGTGCAGCAGGTCGGATCCCGCCTGGGCGTGCCCGAGATTGTCGTTCCACCACGCGGTCGCCTGTGCGGCGCCGTAGGGCAGGTGCTGCAGGAATTCGGGGGCCGGGATGCCGCTCGCCTCGGCGTTGCGCACGAACTCGGCGACGTCGTGGGCCTCGCGTGCCGCCTGAACCCCCAGGATCGCCAGGGGCGCGAGGAACACCAGGGCCACCGCGGTGGTCATCAGGGTCGGCAGCAGCAGATTGTGCCGGCCCGGTGGGAAGCGGCGCTCCAGGCGGGCGTAGAGCGGCCACAGCGCAATCGCCAGCACCACCGCCCAGGCCAGCGCCGGCAGGAACCCGTGCAGGATCCAGAGCCCGAGCGCCGAGAGCGCCAGCACCAGCACGACCCGGGCCGCGCCCTGGGAGCGCGCCCGCTCCGGAGGCGGTGGGGGGCCGGGATGCGCCGGAGCCGTGACGGGCTGAACCGTGGGTAACATCCGTCTCGTCTCCTGACGCCGCGCAACCGATGCCGCGCACATAGACCGAATTCGTCGCGGCGCAGGGGGCGTCCGCGCACACGATCCGGTGCACGACCCCGAACCAGCGCTGCAACGCACCGGGAACCGCCGCGGTTGCCGCCCCTGACCCCCTCGTGTAGAGGTCGCGGCCGTCCGACGGGCCCGTAGCGGGCCCCGTACGCGTATTGGTGGCCGCGCGGGGCGTGAGCGCCGGGTCGCCCGGCGTCGAGGGGGGGCTCCCCGCCCGACCGATCCGGAAACCGAACAGCCCGCGAGAAGACATGTCCGACGAGCCCGCCCACGGCAGCGCCACCTTCCAGCGCGTGGCCGACATCATAGCCGAGACCGCCGACATCCCCCGGGACAGGATCACCCCGGAGAGCCACGCCATCGACGACCTCGGCATCGACAGCCTGGCGTTCCTCGACATCGCCTTCGCGGTGGACAAGGCTTTCGGGATCAAGCTGCCGCTCGAGCGCTGGACCCAGGAAGTCAACGAGGGCAAGGTCCCGGCCGAGCAGTATTTCGTCCTCAAGAACCTGTGCGCGCGCATCGACGGCCTGGTGGCCGAGAAGGCCGCCAAGGTCTGACGCGCCAGAGCCCGACGCCCCATGCGCCTCGAATATTTCGAGATGATCGATTCCGTGCGGCACCTCGATCGGGCCGCCGGCCGGATCGAGGCGCTGGCTCGGGTTCCGATGGAAAGCCCTGTCTTCGAGGGACATTTCCCCGGCCATCCGCTGGTCCCCGGGGTGCTGCTGACCGAGACCATGGCGCAGGCCTCCGGCTACCTCGTGCTCGCCCATCTTGATTTCACCCGGATGCCGTTCCTCACCGGCGTGGACAAGGCCCGGTTCCGGTCCTTCGTCGGGCCTGGCGCGGACCTGATCGTGACCGCGACGCTGGAGCATGACGGCTCGGGCTACGCCGTGACGAAGGCGGCGATCAGCCATGCCGGGACGGCGCTATGCGACGCCGAACTGCGCTTCCGCACCATGCCGTTCCCGGATGGGCTCGACGTGCCGATGCGCGCGCGGGCCCAGGCAATCGGCCTGTTCGCGGACCCGGCGCAGCCATGAGCCGTCCGGTCGTCGTCACCGGCCTCGGCCTCGTCTCCTGCGCGGGCGAAGGGATCGACGCGCATCTCGCGGCCCTCGATGCCGGCGCGGCGCCCCGGACCGACACCGAGACGTTCGCCCCCTATTGCGTACATCCGGCACCGCCGATCTCCTGGGACCAGCAGATCCCAAAGCGCAGCGACCAGCGGCAGATGGAGGCGTGGCAGCGTCTGGGTGTCTACGCCGCCGGCCTCGCCCTGGATTCCGCGGGCGTGAAGGACGATGCCGCCCTCAAGCAGGCGCTCCATCTCGTCGTCGCGGCGGGCGGGGGCGAGCGCGACTACGCCGTCGATGGCGCGATCCTGACGGGTCTGCGCGATGCCGCCGATCCGGGCGCCTATCTCAATGAGCGGCTGCAGAACGACCTGCGGCCGACGCTATTCCTCGCCCAGCTCTCGAACCTGCTCGCCGGCAACATCGCCATCGTGCACGGGGTCACGGGGGCCTCGCGCACCTTCATGGGGGAGGAGGCGGCCGGCGTGGATGCGCTGCGGATCGCGCAGGCGCGAATCGCTTCGGGGCAGATCGACGCGATCCTGGTCGGCGGCTCCTACAGCGCGGAACGGCCGGACGTGCTCGTGGTCCACGAGATGGGCGGCTACCTCGCCCGTGCACCGTACCGTCCGGTTTTCGAGCGGGCTGCGTCGGCGTCCGGCTTCATCCTGGGGAGCTGCGCAGCCTTCCTGATGCTGGAATCGGAAGCACACGCGGCTGCTCGCGGGGCTCGGGCGCTCGCCCGGCTGGACCGTGTCGCGAGCGACCGCACGCGGCGCGTCCCCGGCAGCGTCGCCGCCAGCCTCGAAGCGCTCTGGCTGCAGGCCGGCCTCTCGGCCCCGGACCGCGTCCTGTCCGGAGCCTCGGGCGTCACCGTGATCACCGAGGAGGAGCGGGACGCGCTCACGCGGCTCGCGCCGGGTGCCGACGTCCGGGCGCTCGGCGACGTGATCGGGCACGGCCTCGAGGTCGTCGCCCCGCTCGGGGCGGCTCTCGCGGCAGGTCTCGTCGCGGCAGGGTCGGCCCGCGAGGTGGCGGTAACGACGGTGGGCCATCGCCGTGGCGAAGGGGTGCTGCGCCTGCAGACGGCCTGATCAGCCTGCGGAAACGGTCCGAAGTGCCTGGACGCCGGGCCACGCGGCCCTTCGACAGCGGCCGCCATCTGCCTGGAGGCGTGCATCTTCCAGCCGTCTCTCGGTTCACTGCCGGTCGAAACGAAGCCGGCCTCGTCGATCCTGATCCGCGCGGAAATAGTTCGGCGGACTTGCCAATGCGCGGGTGAGGGTCTATCTCAGCCGCATCGGCACGTGTCCGGATATCTTGGACCGTTACGCCTTCGCAGGGCGGTTCTGACTTTCCTATCGCTATCGGTCGATACCGGCATTTGCTTTTACGAGCGGATGCCATTTCTCACTACGCCTGCGAAGATCGAGGAATTCCATGAGCACCGGAACCGTCAAGTGGTTCAACGAGACCAAGGGCTACGGCTTCATCCAGCCGGATGACGGCGGCAAGGACGTGTTCGTTCACGTCTCGGCTGTCGAGCGCGCCGGCCTGCGTGGCCTGAACGAGGGCCAGAAGGTCTCTTACGAGCTGGAAACCGACCGCCGCAGCGGCAAGGAGTCGGCCGGCCAGCTTCAGACGGTCTGATCGCCGCTAGACGGCCCGTGTTGAAGCCGCTCCCGAGGGAGCGGCTTCTTCGTATCTGCATTCGATCCCGGGGTGACGGCGGCCCGCCGCGCCCAACTCAGGAGTGTCTGTGAGCTTTCCGAACAAGCAAGGCGTCGTCGATCGACTGGAGGCCGCTGCCAAGGCGCGGTCCGAGATGCTGGCCCGGTTCCGGGCTCGCCCGACTGCCGATGATCCGGCCGTCCTCGCCCGCCAGTCCGCGCGCCGCGCCGTGGTTGATGCCCGCGAGGCCCGCGCGTCCGAGCGCGCCGCCCAGCGCGAGGCAGACCTCGCGCGTGCCGCCGCCCAGGCCGAGGCCGAGCGTCAGGCCGAGGCCGAGCGCAAGGCTGCCGAGCAGCTCGCCGCCCAGGAGCGTGCCAAGGCCCTCCAGGCCGAGCAGAAGCTCCAGCGCGATGCACGCTACCTTGCACGCAAGGCCAAGGCGGCCAAGAAGCGGTAAGGTCTCAACGCCGAAGCGGCTGCCGATCCGGCACGCGGGCGCGTGAGCATCAAGACATTGGGGACCGGTCCGATCGCGATGCGGTCGGCCGCCCTCGAGCGCCCCGTTCGAGACCCCGCCTCAGGAGCTTGGCATGACCCACAAATTCAAGATCGGCCAGCGCGTCTGCCGGGTGCAGCTCGGGCTACCGGGCGACAAGGGCGGCGGCGAGGTGTTCGAGATCCTTCGTCTCATGCCCGAGGATCAGACCGGCGAGCGTTCCTACCGGATCCGTACGGAAGCCGGCGAGCGTGCGATTCGCGAGAGCGAGCTGGTGGCTGTCTCGCGTCTCTGATCGGCTCGTCGTTCAAAGCTTGCGATACATCACCAGTGCGTCGACCAAGCCGAGACCCGGATGCCGGAATGCGTCCGGAAGTCGGCCGACAATGTCGAACCCGAGGCTCTGCCACAGTGCAACGGCCCGCAGGTTCGTCGAAATCACGAAGTTGAATTGCATCGCCGCGAAACCGCGCTCGCGCGCCCGATCGAGGGCGTGCAGGCCCATCGCCCTGCCGATGCCGAGACCGGCTGCAGCCGGGTCGGTCATGAAGCCGCAATTGGCGACATGGGCCCCGCCGCCCGCCTGATTGGCGCGCAGGTAATAGGTGCCGCGCACCGCCCCGTCCCGTTCGGCGACGAAAGTTTCGCGATCCGCGCCGGTCCAATAGGCGACGGCCTCGACCTCGCCGAGCCGATGATCGAGCGCGTAGGTCTCACCCGCCCGTACCGTCGGCACGATGATCCGGGCGATCGCCCCGTGGTCCGAGGCGCGCGCCGGTCTGATCTCCGGGCTCAACCGAACTGCTCGCGCAGGATGCGCTCGTCGAGGCTGTGCCCGGGATCGTGCAGCAGCACGAGCTCTGTGGCGCGGTCCAGCGAGGTCTCTACCGTGCAGACCCGCCGGAACTCGGTGTGGTCGGCGACTGCGGCCACCGGGCGGTGTGGGGCGTCGAGAACGTCGATCCGGATCTTCGCGTAATCCGGCAGCAGGGCGCCGCGCCAGCGCCGGGGGCGGAACGCCGAGATCGGGGTCAGCGCCAGGAGCTTGGCGTCGAGCGGCAGGATCGGGCCGCCGACCGAGAGATTGTAGGCGGTCGAGCCGGCCGCGGTTGCGACCAGCACGCCGTCGGCGATCAGCAGGTCCAGCCGCACATGCCCGTCCACGGCGATCTTCAGCTTGGCCGTCTGGTGCGTCTGGCGCAGCAGATAGACTTCGTTGATCGCCCGGGCCCGGTGGCTGCGGCCCTCCGTGTCGGTCACGTCCATCACCAGCGGGTGGATCACGCTGCGCTGGGCGGCTTCCAGGTGCTCCAGGAGATCGTCATCCCGGAACTCGTTCATCAGGAAGCCGACCGTGCCGCGGTTCATCCCGTAGATCGGTTTCGGCCGATCCATGAAACGGTGCAGCACCTGCAGCATGAGCCCGTCGCCGCCGAGCGCGACCACGACATCCGCCTCCTCGGGAGAGACGTGATCGTAGCGCCGCATCAGGGCGGCGGCGGCCTCGCGGGCATACCCGGTGGGGCTCGCGACGAAAGCGATCTTCTTGGATGTCGGCATGGCGTCAGGCGATGCCGGGCAGGCGCGTCGAGGTCGCGTCGGGGGTCACGTCACGGCTCCAGTCTGATGAGCGAACCGCCCGGTTGACGTCGGTGCCCCGCATGCGTCTGACTCCTCGGGCACATGCGCGATCCTGGAGGCATAGCATGGAGCGTCCGCTCCTCGTCTACACCACCTTTCCCGACGCCGCCTCAGCGCTGAATATCGGCGAGGCCCTGGTCCGCGAGCGCCTCATCGCCTGCATCAACGTCCTGCCCGGGATGTTGTCGGTCTACAGCTGGAAGGGCGCGGTGGAACGGGGTGAAGAGGTCGCGGCGATCCTCGAGAGCCGTGAGGGCCTGGCCGATGTCCTGTCGGCCGCCCTGAAGGCGCGTCATCCCTACGAGACGCCGATCATCCTGCATTGGCCGATCGCGGGCGCCGATGCCGACACCGCCGCCTGGATCCTGTCCGAGACCGGAGCCGAAGGCACAGAGTAAGCTGGGCCGCCGCACCCGCACCAGGTCTCACGGCGAAGTATCCAGACATTCGCTGAATGCTGGTGCTCGGTGTCTGCAATATTTGTGCAATAAGAATTGACTTCCTAATCGTTCAATGCTGCATTCGAAGGGAGGCGTGCCGCGTATGCGCCTCCACGACTTGCGGTGATTCGCGATGAGGGGATTGTTTGCAATCCTAGCGATCGGCGTCGGCCTGCCGGACGCGCATGCCCTGGAGGCCGACGAGGTGGTCGGAACCTGGCGGCTCGTCACCGCCACGCGCAAGATCGTCGAGACCGGAGAAGTCGTGGACGCCTATGGCGGCCCGAAGCCGAATGGCTGGATCACCTACGGCCGCGATGGACGGATGATGGTGGTCTGCGCCTTCGAAGGGCGCAACAGGCCCGCCGCCAACGAGGCAATGTCCGATGCGGATCGGGTCCACCTGCACAGGACGTTCTTCGCCTATGCGGGGACGTACCGTTTCGAGGCCGACCGCGTCACCCATAGCATTGATACGTCGTGGAACGAGGCCTGGACGGGGACCTCGCAGGTTCGGCAGGTCGAGCAACGGGGGCGGCAACTCGTCTACACAACCACGCCGTTCAAGTTCAACGTCGACGGGAGGCTGAGCATCATCACGCTGGTTTGGGAGAAAGTTCCCTGATTTCCTGTTCGCAGCAGTCTTGGGAGGACATCATGCCCCGCAATTACGTTCTGCCGGTCCTGGTTTTCGCTGCCGCCGCGATCCTGCCCGGCTTGTGCCTGGCGGAAGCGTTGGAGGCCGATGCCCAGAGCGCGGCGACCAAGTGGGACGAGGCCTACAACCGCGACGACATGGAGACGCTGGGCAAGCTCTACGCGCCCGACGCCCTCGTGGTGACGAAGGGCGCGACCCAGACCCGCGACGGCATCCAGAAATTCTTCTCCGGCCTGAAGGCGAAGGGCTGGGACGACCACAAGACGACGGTGAAGAACGCGGTCGCGAAGGACAACCTGCTCATCGTTTCGGGACGCTGGGAGATGACCGGTCCGGTGGAAGGCGGCTCCAAGAAGAAGTTCGAGGGTAACTGGGTGAACGTCCTCGAACGGCAAAAGGATGGTTGGCGGACGGTGCTGCACACCTGGAACTGAGCGGCGCCTCAACCACCCTGGTCGGCCAAACCGAGGCGCGGCACCACGGCGTTCCGGTCTCGACACGCCAGCCAGCCAGCCGGAGCGCGATCGGCCGGTCCGGCGCCTCGTTGCGGTGATTGGCGATGATCGCGCCGGCCTCCAGGTTCAGGTTCGCGCCCAGGATACTGTCGCCGACGACGTTGAACTGTGCGGCGGCCGCCCCGGCGAACAGGAAGGCGGATTTCAGCTCCGCGCCTGGGCCGACGATGCTCTCCGCTTCCAGCCAGCAGCCCGCGCGCAGATCGGCGTCGGCCGCCACGAGGCAGCCCGGCCCGACGATGCCATGCGCCGATGACAGGGTTGCGGCTCAGGATCTGAATTCGACGTTCCACGAAAAAATCAAGATGTATCACGAATCACTTGAGGATAAACTTCATATTCAAGCTGATATCTTGGGATTGAATTGGACGGTCTGCATATAGTACCGGCCCTTTGATTTGGTCTCTCCGATGGCCGCGACTATAGGGCGCGTGGCGTCGTCTTCGGCGCCGCGAACTCGGGACGTCGAGACCATGAAGGCATTCAAGACCGCCGGCCGCATCGCGATGGTGCTGCTGGCTTCCGGTGCGGGTGGGACGGCCGTGCTGGCGGCTGGCGGCAAGCCGAGCGAGCCGCTGATGACCATCGAGGCGGCCCCGTCGGGCCCGGCCGGGCTGACGGCGGCCAATCCGCCGGCGCTCCGCTACGGCACCCTCTACGCCGACGCCAAGGGCCAGAGCCACGTCCAGTATTGCGACCTCAAGAACTTCATCTTCAAGAGCTACGCGCCGCCCGCCGCGCCTCAGTATGTCGGCTTCCCGCCGGGCGAGGTTGCGTCGGTCAAGTACGCGATCCTGCCGGTCGGCTACGTCGGCACCTGGCACACCGCCCCCGGCCCGCAATGGGTGATCACCCTGTCGGGGCGCTGGTCGGTGGAGGCGACGGACGGGTCCGTGCTGGAGCAGGGGCCCGGTGAGGTGGAGTTCAACGCCGATACCGGATCCACCCCCCAGGGACCGGAGGGTCATGTCGGGCACCTGACCCGGCAGGTCGGCGACGTGCCGAACGTCCAGCTGATCGTGTCGCTGAAGCCTCGGAAGGGGAAGCGCTCGGTCGAGCCGTGCCAGCCAACCGCGCGGTGATCGTCGGGCTGACCTGACCGCCGACGGATGCGATCCGGCGGACACGCGCCGCCGGATCGTCAAAGCCATTCAGGCGCCGCTGACCGGGTAGGTGCGGCCCTTCCAGGTGGCGGCGCCGGCCCGGCCGCCCCGCAGCAGCACGTTCCACTGGATCGCCAGCGCTACCAGCACGGCCGCCGGGTGCAGCGGGATCGTCGCCACCGGTGCCCGCACCGCCAGGGTGATCGCCGCCCGGGTTCCAAGCGACAGCGCACAGGCCGCGGCGGCCGCCGTCAGGGCCAGCGGCGGGATCAGCTCGAGCAGCCCGGCCAGCACCAAGAGCGGCGGCAGGATCTGGCCGCAGCCCAGGAGCAGGGTCCAGACCGGCAGGGCCCGGGGCGTGGCCATGCCCTCATGCGCGTTCTTAGAGAACCCGGCCCAGGCCTCCCCGAAGCCCCGATACATCCGACAGGTCGCGAGACCGGCGCCGGCCACGAGGTCGGTGCGGTAGCCGGCCGCGCGCAGGAGCCGGGGCAGGCGCACGCCGTCATGCAGGAAACCGCGGATCGCGCCGTGGCCGCCGATCGCCGCATAGGCCGCGCGCTCGAACAGGATGAGCTGCCCGCAGGCCGCGCCCAGGGCTGGATCCGGGCGGCGGCGCATCAGCGGCACTGGCAGGAAGCCGATGAGCAGGAAGTCGATCATCGGCACGGTGAGCATCTCGCCGAGCGTCTCTGTGCGCTGCCGGGGAACGCCGCTGACCAGTGCCGCGCCGGCACGTCGTGCCTGGGCGACGAGCGACGCGGCGGCCTCGGGCTCCAGGCGGACATCCGCGTCGATGAACAGGAGGTGGCGGCCGTCGGCGAGCCCGGCGATATGGGCGCAGGCGTGGTTCTTGCCGGTCCAGCCCTCGGGCAGCGGCGGCACCGGGACGACGCGCAGGCGCGCATCGCCGAGGCCGCGCACGATCTCGGCGGTCCCGTCCGTGGAATGGTCGTCGCCGACGATCACCTCGACGGGCACGGCAATGCTGGCGAGGGCGGCCCGCACAGTCCCGGCGATGTTGCCGGCCTCGTTGCGTGCCGGGATCAGGATCGAGACCAGGTCGCGGTCGGCCACCGGGGCGGGCCGGCGCAGGGCGAACAGGTTCACCGCCGTCAGGACCGCCGGTAGGGCAGCCGTGAACAGGCAGACGACGGCCAGCGCCGTGAGGATCGGGTCGATCATCGCCCGGGCTCCCCGTCGCGGGCCCGGTGGGCCGGATCGAAGCGGCGCCCGGCGAGCCGCGCGGCGAGGCGCCGCCAGAGATCGTAGACGCCGCCGACGCCCTTGCGGCCCGCGACCAGGGCCCGGAAGCGTTCCGGCTCGCGGCTGATCACGTCGCTGCTGAGCCGGTCGAGGGTCGCGGTCAGGTCGGCTTCCAGGCGGGCGAGCCGGTCCGTCCGCGACAGGGCCGCCAACTCCGCGCCCGAGATCCCCGGCCCGAAGGCCGCGAAGGCCTCTGCCCCGCGCTCATCCCAGAAGGCGTATTCGAGGGCGAGCGGCACGAACAGCGCGTTAGGGGCCATCTCGGCCAGCCGGGCCACCCCCGGGCGCAGGCCCAGGGGCCGGACGCGGGTGTCGACGAAGCGCCCTTGCGCGGTGATCCAGAGGGCCGTGCCGGATCGCGTCAGGATCGCCCGCGCGGCGGCCAGGAACTGTGCGGCGCCCCGGGGACTGTCGAGGTCGACCCCGAAGGCCCCGATCCGCTCGAACACCCGGTAGCGCGCCAGCATGGCGGCGTCGAACGGCGCCCGGTTCTCGCGACCCGGGTACAGCCGGCCGGACAAGACGATGATCACCGCCGCATCCCACCACGCAGGGTGGTTGGAATAGATCACCAGCGGGCCAGGATGGTCCTGGTCCGGTGGCAGGCTCCAGTGCGGCAGGCGTAGCGCGTCGAAGTGTCGGTGCAGGTAGCGCTCGAACCACGCCTCCATGAAGCGGCGGATCGGGGGCGAGACCGGGCGCAGGGGCGCGGGCAGCGTACGGCGCCGCTGTTTCCCTCCCCCCTCTGCGGGGGAGGGTGGCCCGCGAAGCGGGTCGGGAGAGGGGAGCGAGGCTTCTGGAAAAGTCGCGACAATCGCCTCATCCCGTACCGTCGCGCTGCCCCTCTCCCGGCCCACGCTGACGCGAGGGCCACCCTCCCCCGCAGAGGGGGGAGGGGAGGGTAGAGTGGACCTCACGCCGAGGCGCGCAGCGTTCCGCGCGCGTCCTGGTCATGCGCGTCGGCTGCGATCCAGCCCGACATCATCACCATCGGCATGCCGGGGCCGGGATGGGCGGCGCCGCCGGCGAGGTAGAGGCCGCGCACCTGCCGCGAGCGGTTGCCGGGCTTAAACGCCCCCATTACCCGGCCGTGCGAGGCCAAGCCGTAGATCGCGCCGTTAAGCACCCGGTAGCGCTCGTGGATGTCCTGCGGGGTCAGGTGGCGCTCGACGACGATGCGCTCCTCCAGGTCGGGCATTCCGGCGGTGCGCTTGAGCTTGTCCAGGATGGTCCGCCGGTAGTTCTGGAACAGGGGGCCGTCCGGACGCCAATCGTGGTGCGGGCGCAGGTAGGGCGTGTGCACCAGGACGTAGAGGGCCTCGCCGCCTTCCGGCGCGACGCTCGGGTCGGTGGAGGAGGGGGCTGCGAGGTAGGCGGTCGGGTCCGGGGCCGGCTCGCCCTTGTTGTAGATGTAGTCGAACTCCTCCTCGGGGTCGCGGGAGAAGACGAAGTCGTGGTGGTTCAGGTGCTCGTAGCGCTTGTTCAGGCCGAGATAGAGCACCACGCCCGAGCAGGCCGGCTCGGGGTTCTTCTTCTCGTAGGCCCTGCCGGCGGCGCCACCCACCAGCTCGCGGTAGGTGCGGACCGAATCCATGTTCGAGATCACGGCGTCGAAGGGCGTGACACCCTCCTGGGTGCGAATGCCGCGGACAGCACCGTTGGCGGTCTCGATCCCGGTGACCTCAGTGTCGGTCTTGCAGGTGGCCCCGAGCTCCTGCGCGAGCTTGGCCAGGCCCTCGGCCACCGCGCGGGTGCCGCCCATCGGGTACCAGACCCCGTCCGCCGTCTGCATGTGGGCGATGGCGCAGAGCACCGCGGGGGCGCCGTAGGGCGAGGAGCCGACGTATTGCACGAAGTGGTCGAGCATCTGCGCGAGGCGCGCATCCTTGACCTTGCCGCGGATCGTCGAGGCGACCGAGGCGTGCATCCGCAGGGACAGCACGTCGCGCAGGGTGCCGGGGTTCATGTTGGCCCGAATGTTGATCGTGTCGAACAGATCCTCGACCGGCTTCCAGAAGAAGAATTTTTCGGACACGCCGTGGAGATGTTCGGAAATGGAAAGAAACTTCTTGTAGCCGTCGCCGCTGCCCGGGGCGAAGCGATCCATGTCGCCGGCCATCCGCTCGATATCCTGCATCAGATCGATGCGGGAGCCGTCGTCGAAGAAGCAGCGCCATTGCGGGTCGAGGCGGCGCAGGTCCATGTAGTCGTGGACCGAGCGGCCGGCCTCGGTGAAGATCCGTTCCAGCACCCGCGGCACCGTCAGGATGGTCGGGCCCATGTCGAAGCGGAAGCCGCCTTCGTGCAGCACCGCCGCCTTGCCACCGAGCCAGCCGTTCTTGTCGTAGACCGTGACGCGGTGGCCGCGCGCCGCAGCCACGCACGCGGCCGCGAGTCCGCCGAGCCCGCTGCCGATCACGGCGACCGTCGAATCCTGACTCATCCTGATAGGTTGCTCCCCGGGCCCGTCAGAGCGCTGCCCGCATTGCGAAGCTAGACGCGAGACCTCGTGGGTCAACGCGCCACCCGGTCGCGGTACTGGCCGGTCAGGCCTTGTTTGTGGACAGCTGGGCCAGGAAGTTACCGATCTCGCGACGGCGCAGGGGTGCGTCGAGCACCTCCGGGCCGAGGCCGTGGCGCCAGGCGAGGCGCCGCGCGGCCTCGAGATCCTCGCCCTGAAGGCCCGCGATTTCGTCGGCATAGGCCGCCACCGCGCCCGGATCCGCGGCGAAGCCGGCCTCGACGATCGCGGTATCGCAGAGGCGCAGCATCGCGGCGACCTCCTCGAGGTCGAGTTCGGGGTGGTACTGCGTGCCCCAGAACCAGCCGGCCCCGTGCCGGATCTCGATGGCCTGGACGCCCAGCACCCGGTTGCCGGCCAGAACCCGCGCACCCGGGGGCGGCTCCAGCACCGCGTCCGAGTGGATCGCGGGAGCGTCCCAGACCGCCGGTCGGCCGGCCAGCAGCGGGTGGGTCCGGCCTTCCTGGGTCGGGGTGATCGCCCGGGCGAAGCCGTATTCCGGCCCACGCGGATTCTCGGCCGCGTGCCCGCCGGCCACGGTCGCGGCGACCTGCACGCCCCAGCAGGATCCGAACACCGCGAGCCCCGCCTCCAGGGCAGCCCGCATCAGATCGAGCTGGCGAGTCACCGCCGGCGTGCCCTCAGAGACCTTCAGGGTCGAGCCGGTGAAGATCAGCCCGTCGAAGTCCGACAGGTCCTGCGGCAGGTCCGCGTCAGCATCGGCCGGGTTGAGAAATCGACACGCCGTCTCGGGGGCGAAGTCGTGAACCACCACGGCGTAGGACTCGGCCGAGGTCCGGCCCGTCGCCGCGACATGCCGCTCGCGGGCGGCCCGATCGTTGCCGTCGGCGATGAGCAGGCGGAGCATGGCGTTCTCACTTTGTACGGATGCGGACCCTGCCCGAACGGCCACGCCCTGTCCGGGGACGGCTGGTCGCAGGCGCCGCGCGGATCGTCGCGGCGCGGTGGTCCGATCAGACGGTCCGCCGTGCCACCAGGCCGAGCGCAAGCCCTAACCCGCACAAGGTCAGCGCCAGCAGCACCGAGAAGGCCGGGGCGGCGGAGCCGAAGCCCTCGCCCAGCGCGTTCTGATAGGCCTCGATCGCCCAGGCGTTCGGGGTGAGCCAGCCGGCCTGTTGCAGCCACGGCGGCATCAGGAAGCGCGGCACCATCGAGCCGCCGACGGCGGAGAGCAGCAGTACCCCGAAGGTCGAGGCGAGGTGGGCCTGCTGGCGGGACGCGGCCAGCGCGCAGGCGGCGAGCGCCAGGCCCGCGGCCATGGCCGAGACCAGCAGGCAGGCGGTGAGGAAGGCCGTCCAGTGTGGGCCGATCTCGACGCCGTAGAGCAGCCCGGCGGCCAGGAAGATCAGCCCGGCCTGGACCATGCCCTGCAGCGTCAGAAATCCGAACTTGCCGAGCACCACCACCGGCAGGCCACCGGGTCCGGCCATCAGGCGCTCCGCGATACCGGTTTCCCGCTCCTCGACCAGCGAGAGCGCCCCCTGCATGGCGGCAAACAGCAGGAACACCGCGGTGATCGCGCCGGCGTAATAGCTGACCCGGGCATTGGCGGTGCCGGCGGCGGTGCTCCGGCGCTCGACCAGCGAGGCGAAGCTGAACGGCTCCTTCCTGGCGCGCTGCTCGGCGAAAGCCTCGTCGAGGAAGCGTCGCTCGTCCGGGCCGATCTTTCCGGTGCGCTCCACGTCGGCGACGATGCGCGAGAGCACGACGTCGGGCAGCGCCTCGTTCAGCACGCGCTGCAGCTGGCCCAGCGCGATGGGGGTGGCGAGCGCCTTTGCGGGGTTCTCGACCAGCACCACGGGCTGGTCCGCGGGGCCGGGCGGGGCATCCGCCGGGGCGGCGATCAGGTCGCCGCGGAGCACCAGGGCCACGTCGACCGCGCCGGAACGCACCGCCCGGGTCACCTCCGCCAGATCGGTTGCGGGCAGGCGGGTGACCCGCAGGGACGGGTCGGCCACCAGGGCGTCGGCGAGGCGCTGCGTGGCTGCCGTCCGGGCGATGTCGGCGAGCCCGAGATGGATGCGGATCCGGTCACCGGTCGCCCCGGAGAAGATCGCCGCGAAGATCGAGAAGATCACGGTGGGCAGCACGAAGGCCATCACCAGCGCGGCGCGGTCGCGCAGGAGGCTCAACGCCATCACCCGGAACGCGGCGCCGATCATCCGGCGGCCCCCGCCCGGCGCGGCTCGGAGGCCGCGCGGCCCGCGACGTCCCGGGGCCGGATCGCATCGAGATACAGCGCCTCCAGCCGCGGGGCGCGGACCCGCACCTCGGCCACAGGAACCCCCTGCGCGCGTAGCGCCCCGAGCAGGGCGGCGCCGTCGAGGCCGGAGCGCTCGACCGAGCGCCAGACCAGGCCGTCCGGCTCGGCGGGCACGAACCCGCCGCGGCGCAGCACGGTCTCCGCGACCGCGTCCGCCGGCAGGGCAAGGCTCAGCTCCCGTTCCGGCGCGCCGACCCGCAGCTGCGCCAGCAGGTCGGCGAGGCGCCCGGCGCGCACGATCCGCCCCTGCGCCAGGAACGCGACCCGGGAGGCGAGGCGCTCGGCCTCGGCGAAATCGTGGGTGGCGATCAGGATCGCGGTGCCGGCGGCCTTCAGCCGGTCCAGAACCGCGTGGATCGCCGCCCGGGCGGCGAGGTCGACGCCGCTCGTCGGCTCATCGAGCAGCACGAGGCTGGGCCGATTCATCAGGCTCGCCGCGATGTTGACCCGGCGCCGGTAGCCGCCGGACAGCACCCCGACCGGGCGATGCGCGACGTCGGCGATGTCCGCCATCTCAAGGGCCGCCGCGACGGCCCCGCGCCGGTCGCGGCGGGGCACGCCCGCGAGCTGGCCGAAGACGCCGAGGTTCTCGGCGACCGTGAGGCGCGGGTAGAGGGCGATCTCCTGGGGAACCCAGCCGATGCTCCGGCGGGCGCTGCCCGCCCGGAACGGATCCGCGCCGGCCACCCGTACGGTCCCGGCGCTGGGCGCGAGGCGGCCCGCCACGAGACGCATCAGAGAGGACTTGCCGGCGCCGTTCGGCCCCAGCAGCGCCAGGGTCTCGGCCGCGTCGAGGTCGAGATCGACCTGTTCCAGCACCCGCCGCCCGCGCAGGTCGAGGCCGACTCCCGTGATCCTTACGAGGTTGCCGTCCACCCCGTCACCGCCGCGGCAGGGCGCGGGCGAGCCGGACCCTTATGGCGGCGCCGGGCTCCTGGAGTGCGAAAGCCGCATCGGAGAAGTCCGGCCGCCCCCGGCGCGCGACGGCGCCGGAGAAGCCGTAGGGCTCGAGCGGGAGGCCGAGCCCGGTCCGGTCGAGCCGGCCGTCGCCGTTGCCGTCCTGGAAAGCCGCCACCGCGTAGGTGCCCGGAGCCAAGTCCCGGAAGGCGAACAGCGCCCGGCCCCCGGCGACCGACGCTTCGTCGCCCCGGGTACAGAACGGTTCGGACAAGCCACCTTGGCACAGGGCCACCCGGACCGGGCCGCCGCCGGGCTCGATGCCGTCGACCTCCACCTGCAGGGTCGCGGCCATCGCAGCCGAGCCGGACAGCAGAGCGAGGGCGCAGAGACCCGCCGTCAGCGTCACCCGGCCCGGCGCGCCGATCACGAGGCCTCGCCGGAGGTCGCCAGCGGCGCCGTGTCGGGGATGCCGGCCTGGGCGGCAGCGCGGGCCCCGGCCAACTCCTCGATCAGCAGACGCGCGGTGATGCGGGCGCCCTCGTAGATCACCGGCAGGCCGGAGCCTGGGTGGGTGCCGCCGCCGACGATGTAGAGCCCCGGCCCGAAGCGGTTGTGCGGCCGGAAATACAGCATCTGCATCAGGTCGTGGGCGAGGTTGAAGGTGGCGCCCTCGTGGACTGCGAAATCCTCTTCCCACTGGGTCGGGTCGATCACCCGCTCGTAGCGGATGCGGGATTCGATGTCTTCGAGACCCAGCCGCTTCAGGCGCTCCAGGATCAGGGCACGGTAGCTCTCCCGGGTCGCCGCCCAGTCGATCCCGGCCTTGAGGTTCGGCACCGGCACCAGGACGTAGAGGGCGGTGTGCCCCGCCGGCGCCATGCCGCCGTCGGTGTAGCCGGCATGCTGGACGTAGAGGGAGGGCTGCATCGGCAGCGTCCCCTCGGTGATCTCCCGGATGTTGCGCTCATAGCCGTCGGCCAGGAGGATCGTGTGGTGCCCCAGACTGTCCGGCACTTTCCCCTCGATGCCGAGATACAGCATGAAGGTTGAGCAGGAGAGCCGGGCCTTGTGGATCTTGGCGTCCCGCCAGCGCGGGCGGTGCCGCTCCGGGACGAGGGCACGCACCACCTTGGCGAAGTCGCCGTTGATCAGCACCGCGTCGGCGTTGAAGGTCTCGCCGTCCACCACCACGCCGCTGGCGCGCTTGCCGTCGAACACCACCCGCTCGACGTTGGCATTAAGCCGGAGGTCCACGCCCATGCGTCCGGCAAGGCCGGCCATCGCCTCGGAGACCGCACCGCAGCCGCCGACCGGGTGGTAGACCCCGTGCTCGTATTCGAGGAACGACAAGATCGTGAACAGGCTCGGGCAGCGGAACGGCGACATGCCGAGGTATTTGGTCTGGAACGAGAAGGCGAGGCGCACCCGCGGATCTGCGAAATAACGCTTCAGGTCGCGATCGACGCTGCGGCCGGGATGCAGGTGCGGCAGGGCGGCCAGCATCGCCGGGCTCACCATGCTGCGCAGGGTATGGAAGGCCTGCTGGAGGATCGGCTTGAAATATTCGAGCTTCGTCCGGTTCTCGCTGAAGAAGGTTTTGACGTTCTTCGCATCGTCGGGCGCCAGGCGGGCGATCTCCGTCTCCATCCGGGCGATGTCGCCGGTGGCGCGGATCGTACCCGTGATCCCGTCCTCACCCTCGAACACGAGATGATACTGCGGATCGAGTCGCTCGAGCTTGACGTGGTCCTCGAGCCGCTCGCCGCAACTCGTGAAGATGTCCGCGAGAATCTGAGGATAGAGGAAGAAGGTCGGCCCGATATCGAACTTGTAGCCGCCCGGTGCGGTTACGGTCTTCGTGCGGCCGCCGACCTGCGCGTCCTTCTCGAACAACGTCACGTGGATCCCGGCACGTGCCAGGAGCAGGGCCGAGGCCAAGCCGCCGGGACCGGCGCCGACCACGGCCACGCGGCGTCCGGTCAGCGCTCGCAAACCATCCCCAGACTGAAGCAACGCCGACGACTCCCCTCGCAACCCCCGAACCTCATCGGCCAAGCTAGCCTCGCAACGCCCCACGGCAATTGCAGCCCTTTGTCGCGCGTTCGGAGCCGGACGCAAAGGGACGGCGCTAACCGGTTGTGACGAGCCGTCCTTGGCCGCGGGCGATCGCCTGGAGGGCGAGGCCCGCCGCGGTGGCGACGTTGAGCGAATCGAAGCCCGGGGCCATCGGGATCCGCACCGGGCGGGCCCGTCCGAGCGTGGCCACGTCGAGGCCCGGTCCCTCGGTCCCGAGGATCAGCAGAACGCGCGTGGGTGCGGGGATGGCGTCGAGCGATTCGGTCGCCCCCGGGCTGAGCGCCAGGGCTTCGAGGTCGAGGGCCTGGGCGAGCGCCAGCCAGTCCTGCCCGGGGGCGAGCCGCGCGAAGGGCTGGATCAGCGCAGCGCCGGCCGAGACCCGGATGCTCTTGCGGTAGAGCGGATCGCAGCTGGCGGCATCGAGCAGCACCGCGTCGGCCCCGAAGGCAGCGGCATTCCGGAAGGCGGCGCCGACATTGTCGTGGTTGGTGAGGCCCGCGAGCCCGAGCACCAGCGCCGGGGCGGGGGCCGGCGGCACGAGGTCGGCGGGGGCGGGCTCCGAGTCGCGCAGGCCCACCGCCAGCACGCCGCGATGGATCGGGAAGCCGGTCACCGTGCTCATCACCGCCTTGGCGGCGAGATAGACCGGCGGCCTGTCCGAGCAGGCGGCCACGTCCGGGGCGAGGCCCGGCCAGCGCTCCGGGGCGAGCAGGATCGATTCCGCCCGGAAGCGGGTCCGCGGGCCGAGCAGCAGCCGCAGGGTGACCTCGCCCTCGGCGATGAAGCGCCGGGAGCGGCCTACGAGGTCGCGCTCCCGCATCTTCGTGTAGGGTTCGAGGCGCGGGTCGTCCGGGTCCGCGATGGTCTCCGCGGCGACCGTCTCCCCGGCCCCGCCCATGTCAGCTCTGCTTGCGCTCGGCGCGGACGGCCAGCGGGTCTGCCTCGGCCTTGGTCGGCACCTTCACCAGCGCCTCGCCGTCGAGCACGGTCTCCCCGGCCACCGAGCAGCGGCAGGCGAGGCGGGCCCGGCGACGCTCCGGCATCAGCTCGGCGACCGTGACGGTGACGTCGACGATGTCGCCGATGCGCACCGGCGCCCGGAAGTTGAGGGTCTGCGAGATGTAGACCGCCCCCGGCCCCGGCAGGCGGGTTCCGAGCACCGCCGAGATCAACCCGGCTGTGTACAGGCCGTGAGCGATGCGGGTGCCGAACGGCGTGCGGGCGGCGAAGTGCTCGGACAGGTGGATCGGGTTGCGGTCGCCGGTGATCTCGGCGAATCCGACGACGTCGGAGGACGCGATGGTCTTCGAGAGGGTTTCCGACAACCCGACCTCGAGATCCTCGAAATAGAGCACGCGCAATTCGGGCAGCATGGCTCGGCAGACCTCCGGTTCCGGCCGGTCGCAACTCTGGCGCGGCCGGCTCAACAAGACCGCGTCGCACGATCGCGCCGCCGAATCCACCCGGACGACGGCGCAGGATCCTTGAACTTTCTTGAGGCGCGGCCAGGGTTTTCTCAACAGCGGCTCGACAGGCGCCCCGCACTCGGCGATGACGCGCCCCGTGACCGCTGAACCCGCCGCCCGTCCCGAGCCGCCCGCCCTGCGCCCGGTCGTCGCCCGCGTGGCGGCGCTCAACCTCGGCTATTTCGGCATCGAGATCGCGGTGGCGCTCGCCATCGGATCCGTGGCGCTCATCGCCGACAGCCTCGATTTCCTCGAAGACGCGGCGATCAACCTGCTGATCTTCGCCGGTCTGTCCTGGAGCGCGCGCAACCGTGCGCGCCTCGGCACCGCCATGGCGTTCATCCTGCTCGTGCCGGCCCTGGCGACCGCCTACGCCGCCTATGAAAAGTTTGCCGACTTCGTTCCTCCGGCGGCCCTGCCGCTGACGCTGACCGGCCTCGGCGCGCTCGCGGTGAACCTCACCTGCGCGCTGATGCTCGCCCGGCACCGGTCCGGCTCGGGCAGCCTGACCCGCGCGGCGTATCTCTCGGCCCGCAACGACGCCTACGCCAACCTGGCGATCATCGCGGCCGGGCTGGTCACCGCCCTCCATCCGAGCCCCTGGCCGGACCTCGTTGCGGCGGCCGGCATCGCGGTCCTCAACGCCGATTCCGCCGCCGACATCTTCCGGGCCGCCGCGGCCGAGCGTCGGGCCGCTGCGAAATAGGCACCCTCATGCGCATCTTCCCCATCTCCGATCTCCATCTGGAGCGGCGGCGGCTCGACCTGATCGCGCTGCCAAAGGAGCCGTTCGACCTGCTCGCCTGCCCGGGGGACCTCTACGAGGGGCATCCCGAGCGGGGGCTGGCGGCTCTGATCCACCTGGCGCAGGGCAAACCGATCGTCCTGGTGCCGGGCAACCACGAGCGTTACGCGCCGACCGGCGACCCGCGCACCGCGCCGGAGCTCCTGGCCGCTCTGGAGGCCGAGGTCGCCCGGGTGAACGCCCTCGGCGCGCGCATCCACCTGCTTCAGGGCGCCGAGGCTTGCGTGATCGACGGCGTGCGCTTCCTTGGCACGACCCTGTGGAGCGACTGGCGCCTCGCCGGCCGCTGGCTCGCCGCGGACGCACCCGGGCGCCCGGATGATCCGCTCGCCTTCGCGACCGCGCGCATGACCGATCCGGTAACGGGCTCCCGCGAATATCTCGGATCGATCCGCAGGGCCGATGGCGCAGCCTGGCAGCCCTCCGACGCCATGGCGGCGCACACGCAGGAGCGGGCCGCCCTGCACGCCGCGCTCGCCCGGCCGCACGATGGCCCGACCGTGGTGGTCACCCATCACCCGGCGAGTCCCCTGGCGGCGGACCGGTACCGGGACCAGCCCGGCGTACCGTGGTGGGTGCCGGCCTTCTACGCCAGCACCGCACTCGACGATCTCCCCGATGCCGCCCGGCCGGAGGCGTGGATCTCCGGCCATTTCCACGCGGGGCATGACATGCGGATCGGCCGCTGCCGCTGGGTTTCCAATCCGGTCGAAGGGCAAAGCTACCGGGCGGATTTCTCCGTGACGGTGGGGACGGCGGACTAGCGTGACCGCGACAGCGGAAAACGGTCGCGGCTCACTTAGTCCCGGCCCCATGGCCGCGCATGTTGAGTGCGTGTCGTTCCGCACGGCTTGGCCGTAGAGCCGGGATGCCGGCGGTTCGACGGATCGTCCTACCCTGATCAGCCCCGCGTACCGGGGCTCTAAATCGGGGTTCTGATGACCGGATTGAGCCTGGGATTACGCGGGATCGCGTCGGCTGCACTTGCTATCTACAGCGTGGGGGCGGCGGCACCCGCACGCGCTGCTTCCGCGGCCCAGCCGGGGCAGACGATCGGCCTGCCCGTGGGCGCGCAGCTCCCCGTGGGCCTGTACTTCGTGAACCTGTCGAGCTTCGGCTCGCGGAGCGCGCGGCCGGGCGATACCGCGACGAACGTCAACCTGCCGACCTTCGCGTGGGCGACGCCGTGGGAGATCGCGGGCGGGCGCCTGCAGTTCTTCGTCACCCAGCCGGTGGTGGCCGCCACCCTCCAGGGTGCGCCCTATCAGAGCGGCATCGGCCAGCCGCTGCTGGCGGCCCAGCTCGCCTGGGATCTCGGCCACGATGTCGGCGTCAGCTACTTCTTCGGCGGCTACCTGCCGATCGAGACGCGCTTCCTGACCCAATCCGCGTCGCTGACCCACCGATTCGCGATCAGCTACACCGGCCAGGAGTGGAACCTGACCGCGAACCTGCTCCACGGCATCTTCCTCGAGACGCGCTCGCCTTTCGGCGCCCTCTACCCGGACTACCTGAACCTCGACCTGACGGCGGCGAAGAGGTTCGGCAAGTGGCAGGTCGGTGCCGTCGCGTTCGGATCGAGCGACCTTCCGACCGGCGTGTCCAGCTACCGGCCGCAGGGGCAGATCGCTGTGGGCGGCCTGGTCGGGTACAATTTCGGGCCGGTGAACCTGTGCCTACCTCACCCGCGACGTGGCCCAGCGCAACTATCGCGGCCGCGAGACCCGCGGCTGGCTGCGGGTGATCGTACCGCTCTACCAGCAGGATGCGAGCGAGGTCGAACCGAACCGCACCCTTGTGACCCGCCGGCAGGCCGAGTAGCCGCGGCGAGGCTCAACCGTGCGTGGGCGAGGCCAGAGCGCGGCTGCCGGACGGGCTGAGTTCCCGCGTCAAGCGTGCGCGAAGGCCGGCCTGCTTGGCGCGCACCATGTCTGGGAGGAGGAACAGGTCGACGACGACACAGATGAATCCGATCAGGATGCAGTTGAGGACGCTCTGAAGGATCGCAGAGCCTGTGCGCCCGAGATAAAACCGGTGCGCGGAGAAGACGCCCAAGAAAAACCAGAGCAGGTAGGCCAGGACGACGCTCGGCCCTTCGTTGGTCACGCGCTGCTCGATCAGGATCTTGTCTTGCGTGGTCGATTCCATTTGCCCCGAGCCCCCCGTTGTTGCGGTTAAGCCTGGGGCAGCCGTTTGCCGAAAGCAGGATTGGGCCGGCGGGTTGATCCGCCGGCCCGGCCGTCGTCAGCCGTGCACCAGCACGTTGCGGAACTGCCAGGGATCGCTGGTGTCGATGTCCTCCGGGAACAGGCCCGGGCGGTCGGTGAGCGGGGTCCAGTCGGTGTAGACGCCCACGACCGGGCCGAGATACGGGGTCTGGACCTCCAGGCAGCGGCGGAAATCCATCTCGTCCGCCTCGACGATGCCGGCCTCCGGGTTCTCCAGGGCCCAAACCATGCCGGCGAGCACCGCCGAGGTCACCTGCAGGCCGGTGGCGTTCTGGTAGGGGGCGATCCGCCGGGTCTCCTCGATGGAGAGCTGCGAGCCGTACCAGTAGGCGTTCTTGGCGTGGCCGTAGACGAGCACACCCAGCTCGTCGATGCCGTCGACGATCTCGGTCTCGTCGAGGATGTGCTGCTCCTCCTGCACCTTGGCGGCCTTGCCGAACATCTCGTGGAGCGAGAGCACGGCGTCGTCGGCCGGGTGATAGGCGTAGTGGCAGGTCGGGCGGAACACCGGCTTATCGCCCTCGCGCACCGTGTAGTAGTCGGCGATCGAGATCGCCTCGTTGTGGGTCACCAGGAAGCCGAACTGCGAGCCGGCGGTGGGTACCCAGCTCCGCACCCGCGTGTCGGCGCCCGGCTGCAGCAGGTAGATCGCGCAGCGCGAGCCCTTCTCCTGCTCGCGCGCATTGGCCGGCATCCAGGTCTCGTGCGTGCCCCAGCCGAGCTCGGCCGGCTGGTTGCCCTCCGAGACGAAGCCCTCGACCGACCAGGTGTTGACGAACACGCCCCGGGGCTTCGGGTTCTTGGCGCGCTGGGTGTCGCGCTCGGCGATGTGCACGCCCTTCACGCCCAGGGTCTTCATCAGGGCGGCCCAGTCGGCGCGGGACTTGGGCTCGGGCGTGGTGACGCCGGTATCCTTGGCGATGTTCAGGAGCGCCTGCTTGACGAACCACGAGACCATCCCGGGATTGGCGCCGCAGCAGGAGACCGCCGTGGTGCCGCCCGGCTTCTGGGTGCGGGCGTCGAGGATGTCCTGGCGCAGGGCGTAGTTGGTGCGGTCGCCCTGGCTGCGGTCCTTGTCGAAGTAGAAGCCCGGCCAGGGCTCAGCCACCGTGTCGATGTAGAGGGCGCCGAGCTCGCGGCACAGCTCCATGATGGCCCGCGACGAGGTGTCGACCGACAGGTTCACGCAGAAGCCCTGGCCGCCGCCCTCGGTCAGCAGAGGAGTGAGCACGTCGCGCAGGTTCTCCCGCGTCAGCGCCACCTTCTCGAAGCGCAGGCCGTGCGTCTCGGCGAGCGCCCGGTGGGTGTCGACCGGGTCGATCACGGTGAAGCGGGCGCGGTCGTATTCGAAGTGCCGCTCGATGAGGGGCAGGGTGCCCCGGCCGATCGAGCCGAAGCCGATCATCACGATGGGGCCGCTGATGCGGCCATGGATCGGGTGACGGGACGGCTGGTCGGTCATGCGGAAGGTCCTTGTCTGGCGGACGCCTGAGGTCCGCTCTTCGGCTCGCGAGCGGGTTATGGCGCGCGTGTGACAGTGGGGCGACAGGCACACGCCGCGCGGCCTGCATCGGCGCGTTCGTCGAATCGTGTCGTCGAGAAGGCCGCTCAATGGCCGTTCACCCGCTGGCGGTCAACCGCGCTGCACCATCGAGGGTTAAGGCGCCCTTGATCGAGCTGGGGCAACATCATGTTCGCAGTGCATGTGTCCTGCGCGCAATGGCCCGTGGCAGGTGTCGATCGCATGGCTCATATTGCGATGCAGCAAAGGCCTCCCGACAAGATCAATAGATCGAGGCCGAGGAAACGTCCGAGATCCTGATCTTCGGAGTCGTCATGCTCGCCATCATCGCCACACGCATCCCCGGCCCGGTCGCCGAGACCGCCGACCGCGATCCCGGCATCCTCACCCTCGTCTTCTCCCTGGCCCGCGTCGTCCGCCACGGGGCCGAGGCCGCCTTCGCGCGCCGCTGCGCCCTCGCCGAGGCCGCGGGCGGACCGAACCCGCTCTGAGGACGTGGCGACAGCACGGACCTGCGTCGCCGGGTGATTGCCTCGCCCCGATTGGGACGTTAGGCGGCTTTGCCGTCAATGGCCCTGGGGGATCGTGATTCCATGTCGACGTATCGAGCGGTCGTTCGCTTCAGTCTGACCGCGACGCTGCTGCTTGCCGTGCCGTTCGCGTCGCCGCGTGCCCAGGATGCCGAGCCCGAGGCACCCGCCGCTGCCAACGCGCCGGCCAAGGCCAAGCCTAAACCCAAGCCGAAACCGCCCGCCTCCAAGCCGGCCGCCAAGCCGGCTGCCGCGCCAGCGCCTGCCGCAGCGCACGCGGCCTGGCCCACCGGTGCCAGCACCGTCAGCGAGAGCTACGGCGACTGGACGATGACCTGCACGCGCCCGAGCGAGAAGGTCACCTGCATCGTCGCGCAATCCCAGGGTGATTCGCAGACCGGCCGACGCAAGTTCGGCCTGGAACTGCAATCTCCGAACGACGGCCGCTCGGAAGGCATCGTGCTGATGCCCTTCGGCCTGTCGATCGAGGCCGGTGTGAGTTTCAAGCTCGACGAGCAGGCCCTCGGCAAGGGCGCGCCCTACAGCATGTGCGTGAGCGACGGCTGTCTCGTGCCGATCAGCTTCCCCACCCTGGCGCTCGACGGCATGCGCAACGCCAAGACGTTGCTCGTGACCGGCCAGAAATCGAGCGGGAGCGAGCCCGCCACCATCACGGTGCCCCTCCAAGGCTTCCCGCAGGCCCTCGACCGCGCCGTGGCCCTCAGTGGCTGACATCGGGCGGATCGGATCTCGCCAATCCCCGGCTTACGGTTAAGCCAGCGTTAGCCGCCGTGCCGCAGGGTGGGTCCCAGTGTGGCGCCCGGCGCCGCGGCCCCGGTCGGGTCGCGCTCCGGGATCGGATCGGCGGGGCGATGGGCTCGGGGGGCAATCGATCCGGGATCTGCGGATATCTCGGCACGCGGCTGCTGCGCGTGTCGCTGCCCGTGCTCGCGCTCCTGGCGGCGATCGACCCGGCGCTCGCCGCGCGGCTGATCGCAGCCAAGGGCAGCGAGGCCGGTAGCGGACCCGGCGGCTACGGCCGGATCGTGCTCACCTTCGATAGGCCGGTCACCGTCAAGGCGAAGCTCGCCGGCGGCATCCTGCTGCTCGGCTACGGCGAGCGGGTAACCCCCGGTCCCGAGCGTATCGCCGAAGAGATGCCGGCCTTCGTGTCGATGGTCCGGCGCGACCCCGACGGGTCGGGCCTGCGGGTCGCCCTGCAGCGGCCGTACCAGGCCAACGTCCAGCTGGCCGGCGAGCGCGTCTTCGTCGACCTCCTGCCGGAGGGCTGGTCGGGCCTGCCGCCGCCGCTGCCCCCCGAGGTTGTGGCCGAGCTCGCCCGCCGGGCCCGCGTGGCCGAGGAAGCCCTGAAGGCGCGCATGCTCCCGCCGGCGCGCAAGGCCCTCGCGCTGGAACTCGCCCGGCTGCCGACCCTGACGCGCCTGTCGCTGCGCCTGCCCGACGAGGCGGTGGCGACCGTGAGCGCCGAGGGGCCGACGACGCGCCTGCGCGTCGCCGGTTCCTGGACGATCGATTCGAACGAGGCCCGGGGCCGTCCGCGGCCGGGTATCGCCAAGCTCGCCACCGAGTCGGACGAGAGTTCGGCCAGCATCCTGCTGACCCCCGCCGAGGGCTACACCGTCACGACGGAGCGGGAGGATGGGGCCTACACGATCGATGTCGTGAGCCGCACGCCACTCAAGGCCCCGGAATCGAAGGCGGCCGAGGTGCCGGGGCCGGCCGATGCGGGCGCCGCCAAACCTGTCGTGCCGGTCCCTCAGCCCACCCGAAAGGCCGAGGCTCCGGCCACCCCGGACGCCGCCCCCGAGGCGCCTCCGACCCGCAAGGCTGGTTCCGGCCTGGTCTTCCCGTTCACGACCTTGCCGCCCGCCGCCCTGTTCGAGCGTGGCGGCGTCGCCACGCTGGTGTTCGAGACCGCCGAGCCCGTCACCGCCCCGGCGGGCAACCAGGGCCTCGCACCGGTCGGAGCGCCGACCCGGACCGGACCGGTCACGGTCCTGCGCTTCCGGGTGCCGCCGGGCCGGCTGGTCGATCTGGCCGCGGTCACGACCGGAACCGGATCGGCCTGGGAGCTGTCGGCCGGCGACACGCTGAGCCCAAGCGACACGCTCGATCCGGTCCGGAAGCCGGATCCGTCCGGCCGGATCACCGTGTCCCTGGCGCTGCCCCGGCCCGGATCGGCCACCTGGCTCGACCTCGACGGCGAGCGCATCGCGGTGGTCGCCTCGGCGGCGCAGCGCGCGATCGGCAATCCGAAGAGCCGGCGCTTCGTGGATTTCGAGATCCTGCCGAGCCGGCACGGGCTCGCGGTGCTGGCGAGCGCCGACGACCTCGCGGTGCGGCCCCAGCTCGACGGGGTCACGATCGGCCGGGAAGGCGGCCTTGCTGCCTCCACGGCCGCGCGCAAGCCCGATCCCGCCCTGGCCGAGGCCGGCACCCTCGCGGTTGCGCGCGAGCCCTGGGAGCAGGCGCGGATCGGGAACGTACGCGAGACCCTCCGGACGCTGGCCGGCACCGCCGCGATGGTGCCCCCGGCTGAGCGCGGGCCGGCACGCCTCGCGCTCGCCCGCGCCAACATCGCCAACGGGTTCGATCTCGAAGGCCTCGCAGCCCTGGAGGCGGCGGCAGCCGAGGATCCGCTGCTCGCCACCCAGCGCGACGTCGCGATCCTGCGCGGTTTGGCCCTCGTGCGCAGCGGCCGCAACGCCGAGGCCCTGAAGGCCCTGTCGGGGCCGCGACTCGCGAGCGACCCGGAGGCCGCCCTGTGGCGCGCGATGGCGTCGGCCGGTCTCGGCGACTGGAAGGCGGCCGAGACCGGCTTCCCCAACGCATTGCCGGTCGCCGATGGCTACCCCACGGACCTCGCCCAGCAGATCCGGGCCCAGGCCGCGGAGGCGGCGATCGAGAACGGCGACGCCGAGACCGCCGCCGCCCGGGCGGAGGACGCGGCCCACCTGCCGCGCTGGATCCGCGACCGGCTCGCCCTGGTCCGAGCCCGCGTCTCGGAGGCGACCGGCCAGGCCGACGCGGCGCTCGATGCGTATGCCCGCTTGGAGCAAGTCGGCCAGCGGCCGGTGGCGGCCGAGGCGCAACTGCGCGGCACCCTGCTCGCCCGGGCCGCCGGCAAGATCGAGCCGGATGCCGCGATCGAGCGGCTGGAACGGCTGGCGCTGACCTGGCATGGCGGCCCCACCGAGACCGGCATTGCGGTCGGATTGGCGCGGCTCTACCTCGACGCCGGTCGCTGGCGCGACGCGTTCGCGGCCCTGCGCCGGGCGAACGCTATCGCGCCGAACGACACGGCCACGCAGGCGCTTTCCCGCGAGGTGCGCACCGCCTACGAGAACCTCTATCTCACCGACAAGGGTGACCGGCTCACCGGGATCGAGGCCGTGGCGCTCTACTTCGATTTCCGCGAGCTGGCCCCGATCGGGCGGCGCGGGGACGAGGTGGTGCGCCGGCTGGCCGACCGCCTGGTCGGGCTCGACCTCCTGGATTCGGCCGCCGACCTGCTCCAGTACCAGATCGACAACCGGCTCACCGGTCCCGCCCGCTCCGCGGTGGCGGCCCGGCTCGCCACGATCCGGCTGATGGACGACAAGCCGATGCGGGCGCTGCAAGCTCTCGACGCGACCAACCTGCCCGAGCTGCCCGGCGAGTTGAAGCGCGCCCGCGCCCTGGTCCGCGCCCGCGCCCTCTCGGACCTGACCCGCACCGATTTGGCCCTGGAAACGATCGAGGATGAGAGCGGCCCCGATATCGAGCGGCTGCGGGCCGACATCTACTGGGGCGCCCGCCGCTGGCGCGAGGCCGGCGAATCGCATGAATCGCTGCTCGGCGACGCCTGGCGCGCCGGCCGGCCCCTCGACGTGCAGGCCCGGGCCGACGCGGTGCGGGCCGCCATCGCGTACGACCTCGCCGGTGAGGCGATCGGTCTCGAGCGGCTGAAGGCGAAGTTCTCCGAGGCGATGGCCGAGAGCCCCGACGCGCGCACCTTCGCGCTGCTCACGGGCGCCAACCCGACGAAGACCCCGGAATTCCGCGCCATTGCGGCCCGCGCCACCAAGGCCGACACCCTGTCGGCCTTCCTGGCCGAGTACCGCAAGCGCTATCCCGAGACCGCTCTCCCCGAACGCGGCGCGGCCGCGGGCGAGCGCCAGACCAGCGCAGAAGCCCGCGGCGCGCCCCCGGGCTGAGAGCCGGATGACGCTGGTGATCGCGCTGGTGATCGATCCGGACCGGTTCCTCGAAACCGGATCCGGCCGCCTCTGAACGCCGGAGCGGAACGCCGAGGCTTGGCGACAGACCCATGCGGCGCTCGAGCAGGCGCTGGCGGGCGGCGGCGTCCGGCGTGTCGTGGTCGTCTGCGGCTTGCAGGGCGCGGGCAAGTCGACCTGGATCGCCGCGCAGGCCGACGATGTCGGTCCCGTCTATCTCGACGCGGCTCTCCCGGGCGTTCGGCACCGGGCGCCGATCATCGCCGTCGCGCGCCGTCACGGCGTCCCCGTGGAGGCCGTCTTGATCCGCGTTCCGCTCGACGTCGCGCTCGAACGGAACCGGCAGCGGCGCGCCGACGCGATCGTCCCCGAGGCGAGCATCCGCACGGTCGCCAGCCTGTTCGAGCCGCCGACCGTGGAGGAGGGGTTCTCGCGGGTGCGGATCGTCGAGGCCTGATCCGGGCGCCTATTGCGTCAGGCGTGCGACCTGAAGCGCTTTGTCGAACATCGCGTTGAGCGAGGTCGTGATGTCGTCTGGGCTGTTGGCCGTGTAGAAATATCCCGGTGACGCACAGCTTTGCACGGTCGCCGCCAGCGTCGGGTTCAATCCGTTGACCTTCTTGTTCTCTGCGGCGATGCCGCCGCCGTAATCCGTGAAGGCGATGCTGTTGTAGGGGATGTACAGGATCGAGACCGTCGCACCGGCCGATTTGAGCGCGTTGCAGAGTGACGGATCGATCTGCGCGGGAGACGAGCCGTCGAAGTCGCCGGCGGCGTAGCCCGGGAATTTCGAGGGGCTACCCGGGTAGTAGTATTTGCCGTTCTTGTTGATGGAATAGTGCTGACCGTTCTGCATGCCGTCGGTGACCAGGAACACGAACGGTTTGCGGGCACCGCTGCTGGAGCCGTCCCCGAATCCGCCTGCATTGGTGATGGCGGCCTTCATTTGCGGCAGGACGACCTCGAAATGCGTTCCGCCGGCCCCCGTGCCGGTGCTCGGGTCCCCCCCCGTGGACAGCTGCGTCGTGCCGGTATCCAGAAGCTTGGTCAGGGCGAGCGGGTAGGGGTTCGTGTTGGCACAGTCTGCGACGGTGTTCAGGGTGGCGATGGAGCTGTTGATATCGGCGAGCGTACCCATCTGGTTGATGAACGGGTACAGGCCGACGCGGTACTGGCTCGTCACCGACGGGTTGGCGGCCCGCTGGATCAACGAGCAGACCGCCGTGTTCAGTGCGTCCGAGCGCAGCTGTATCTTGCCGGCGGCAAGGGTCCAGCCGTTGTAGGTTTG
Source organism: Methylobacterium sp. AC315 (assembly GCF_979253755.1). Classification (NCBI taxonomy): domain Bacteria; kingdom Pseudomonadati; phylum Pseudomonadota; class Alphaproteobacteria; order Hyphomicrobiales; family Methylobacteriaceae; genus Methylobacterium; species Methylobacterium sp. AC315. Next base: position 97,275 of record NZ_CEEDEA010000002.1, on the reverse strand, counting down.
GTAATGGCAGGCAAACTGGCAACCCTGCTTGTAGTCCGAACTCATGTCGTTGTTCTGGCTCGCCAGCTTGCTCATGCCGGCGGTGGTCGCCGGCAGGCCCATCGAGCCCGACACGTCCAGCAGCAGGTAGAAATCGAGGTAGCTCGCGAGGTCGGCCGAGGCCGTGACCGTGTTGGAGAAGTTCGTGGTCGGGGTCCGGAAGATCTGCCCGAAATTGTTCTTCACCGTGGCGCTGTAGACGACCGTCGACACGAGCGTCTGGCTCTTGCGCGTGAGTTGCGGCGTCTGAAGCTGCACCTGCGCGAACGGCACGGTGCCGGCGTTGACCGTGAAGGCTTTCGACGCCTGCGCGATGCCGGCCGCGATGGCGTTGGCGGTGACGTTCGCCTGGCCCGGGTTGGCCGCGATGTAGGCCTTCGCGGTCGCCACCGCGGCGATGGCGGCCGCATCCGCGGCGGCGTCGAGCTTGGACTTGTCGGTGATCGCGACGCCGTAATCGATCCCGTAGCCGAGCAGGCCGACCATCGGCAGCAGGCTCAGGGCGAACAGGATCGTCACGTTGCCGGAGCGTGCGCCCGAGAGACCCGTCGCCTGGGCGACGCGGCGCTGCACGCGGTTCAGAAGCCCGGGCATTTGGTGGCGATCCCATCGTTGCCCGCCGGGTCGAAATTGACCAGCGTGGCGTAGCGCGGCTGCACGTACATCGAGCGGGCGATCCGCACGGCGGGGATGAACCGCGCGCCGAAGGACGGCTTGAAGTTGAAGACGACGTCGATCGCCACGATCGATCCCGGCCCGAAGACCGAGCGGGGGAGCGTGGTGCGGTTCGGCGGGGCCGTGTCGGCGGCCGGAAGCTGCGGGACCGTGCAGGGCCTGTAGTTGCCCCCGCTGGTCCCCGAGCTCGTCCAGGCGACGGCGGCCGTGTAGCAGGCGCTCAGGTCGCCGCCGGTGCAGTTTGCCGCCGTCTGGGTGAACGCGACGGCGGCGTAGGTGATGGCGATGTCCTGCCACCATTGCAGACCCTGCCGCGGCGCGTCCGTCATCAGGTACGGGAACAGGACCAGGGCGGAATCGAAGCTGAAATGCAGGTCGGTGGCGTTGACGGTCGCCACCGTCGAGCCCGCGGGCGGCATCGCCTGGGACATCATCTGGCTGATCGACTGGGCGACCAGCCCGACCTTGCGGCTGGCGTTGATATACGTGATCAGCTGGGTCCCGCCGAGCATCAGGATCAGCAGCACCGGCAGGATCAGGGCGAACTCCATCGCGGAGACCGCCCGCCTGTCGCGCAGGAAGCCCTTCGCCGATGGCGGCTCGACCTGAGCCGGTCGCGATCCCGCGACGCGGGCCATCCGGTTCGTCGGCGAGCGCCCGCGCATCAGAACAGCTCGTTGCGGAACGCCGCCGTCGACACCGCCAGGTAGGCCGGGGCGCCATTGAACACCGCGCCGCCGCCCAGCATCTTCGCGAAGGCGGAGGGCAGGAACGTGATCGGATAGATCACCAGGAGGTACTGGTACTGTCCGCGCGTGCCGAGACTGTACTGGCCGGACCCGGGGGTCAGCGCCGGGATCGCCAGGCCGCTGACATCGGATCTCACGTAGCTGTAGTAGCCGCTCGACCCGCTTCCGGGCGGCACCAGGTACAGGTTCACCACGAGGTTGGCGCATGTCATCGAGGCCGGCAGGTTCCGGCACAGGGCGGTCTTGAAGCCGGCCTGATCGAGGGCGCTCGTCTGGGCGGCCCCTGTCAGGATCTGCCGTGCGGCGCGAGTCGTGGCATAGTCTAGCGATTGATTGATAAATAGGATCGTGGCTACGGTCATGATAAACAGAAGAGTCAGGATGAACAGCATCGCCACCAGGGCGAATTCGACCGCTGCGGCCCCTCTCTGATCACAAACATAGCGGCGCACGAGAAGCATGCGCTCTGTTAGCAAGAGATTGCTAAACCCGAGTTAAAACAGCCTTCGAGACTCTATACGTCTGCCTGGATGAATCTTGCGAGGTATCCGGCCTGACTGCAACGACCTAGCGCCGCGACGTCATTGTCCTGATCCACCTGCGTGCACTGAACCGGTGTCCACTTCGGCGGCGTGCGCTCTATCCGCCGTAGCTCTGGACCAGCGATCCGGCCACCAGGGTCCAGCCGTCGACCAGCACGAAGAAGATCAGCTTGAACGGCAGCGCGACGGTGGCGGGCGGCACCATCATCATGCCCACCGCCATCAGCACCGAGGCGACCACGAGGTCGATGATCAGGAACGGGATGAACAGCAGGAAGCCGATCTCGAAGGCGCGGCGCAGCTCCGAGATCATGAAGGCCGGGGTCACGATCTCGAGGCCGACATCCTCTGGCCCCTTCGGCACCGGCACCTTGGCGAGGTCGAGGAACAGCTTCAGGTCCTTCTCGCGGACGTTCTTCAGCATGAACGTCTTGAACGGCGCCGAGGCGCGCTCGAAGGCCTGAGCCTGCGTGATCCGCCCGGCGACCAGCGGCTCGATCCCGGCGCTGTAGGCCACGCGGCCGGTGGGCGCCATCACGAAGGCGGTGAGGAACAGCGCCAGGCTGACGATCACCGCGGTGGGCGGCGCGGTCTGGGTGCCGAGCGCCGAGCGCAGGATCGACAGCACCACGACGATCCGGGTGAACGCGGTCGCCATCACCAGCACGGACGGCGCCACCGCCAGGATCGTGATCAGCGCGACGAGCTGGAGCGCCCGCTCGGTGGTGCCGCCGGCGCCGAGATCGACGCTGAGGCTCTGGGACAGGGCCGGTCCGGCGGCCAGCACGGCCCCGGCCAGCATGGCGAGGCCCAGCAGCGTGCGGCGGTTACGGGCCGGGCGGCCCTGAGTGTCGCGATGCGGCGTGTCGGTCATCGGGGTCACGGGCGGTCGCAGGTGGGCGTCGCCGGCCGGACCCCCGTGCGCCGCGCCTCGAGGTTCTGCCAGACCAGGAGGGCCGGCAGGCCGAGCACGACATCGGGAACGCGGCGGGCGAGCGAGAGGGCGATCGCCGTCCCGGCATCGATGCCGAACAGGCCGCAGACCAGCACGAGGCCGCCCTCCTGCACGCCGAGGCCGCTCGGCACCAGGAAGGCCGCCGCCTTGATCGCCTGGCTCAGCGCCTCGATCACCAGGATCTCCGACAGGGTGACCTGATCGACGCCGATGCAGGTCAGCACGACCGCGACCTCGGCGGCACCGAGCAGCCAGGCGAGCGCGTGAAGCGCGAACGACTGCACGAGGCGGCCGCGCCGTCCCGCCGCCCAGACCGTGTCGAGCGCCCCCTGGATCCGCGGGGCGGGTTCCGGACGCGCCTCCGTCTCGCGCACGAAGCGCCGGCCCAGGGCTGCGATACGGTCCTCGACCACGCGCACGATCCCGGTCCGCTGGAGCGCGAAGAACGCCCCGACCGCCAGTCCCGCCACCGCGAGGGTGCGCAGCGTCCAGTTCGCGAGCTCGGCGGCGGCCGGCCCCTCGACCTGGCTCAGCAGCCCGGCGCCGAGGCCTGCGAACAGCGCCAGCGTGCCCACCTGGAACAGCATGTCGGCCAGCACGGAGGCCGCAGCCAGCGAGCCGGCCACCCCCCAGAAGGTCAGGAGCCGCGCCCCGAGGACGTCGCCGCCGACCGAGGCCACCGGCAGCAGCACGTTGATGCCCTCGCGCACGAAGCGCAGGATCAGGCAGGCCGAAGCCGGGGCGGGCGACAGGCCATCAAGGATGCGGGCCCAGGCGAAGCCGCAGATCAGGACCACGAGCGCGCGGACCAGCGTGACGCCGGCAAAGCCGACGAACCCGATTCGCCCGAACGCCGCCGCGACCGCGGACAGATCGTTGGTTGCCACCAACCAGACCGCGAGGCCCAGGCCGATCAGCGTGCCGATCAGCGGCAGCCGGCGCAGCACGGCCAAGCCGACGTGACGCGCCGGGGCGGCGCGGTCGCCGCTCACGGCCGGACCGTGGGGGATGTGCGCCGAGTGGCGGGCAAGGGCGAGGGCTCCAGGTTGTGCCGGCCGGGAACTGGGCGGCGATTCGGCAGGTGGCACCGCCGCTAGGGACGTATTGGGGCCGAATTCGGGGGGCGCGGCTGCGGTAGCACGGGGCGCAGTACCGCGGCGAGGGCCTCCTCGGGCTTGGAATCGGGATCGAGCAGCACGACGCGTCCGGCCGCCAGGCTCGCCCCCGTAGCCACCGCCACCGCCCGCTTCGGGCAGGGTCCGAGGCAGCCGGACTCGACGATGCAGAGCTTGGTCCGGTCGGCGAGCAGCCCGTCCTTGGCGGCCTGCTTGGCCGCGCCCTTCAGCAGCGCCCGCACCGCGCGCGGACGCAGGCCCTGGCGCTTGGCGCATTTGGCGCACACCACCACGACCTCGGTCAGCTTGGTCTTGGCGAGCTGGGTCTTGGCGACCTGCGTCTTGGCGAGCTGCGTCTCGGCGATCTGATTTTTGGCAAGCTTGGTCTTGTCGGCCTTCGCCGCGGCCGGGCGGCCGGGAGAGACGCTGGGGTCTGTCATCATCGGGAGACTGTACGGTGCGATACCGGGCCCGGCTACCTTGCCCGTCGCCGCGGTGCGGCCCGCCGGGGCGGGGTGGGGGGCGGGTGCCTTAAAAAGGGCCGAAAAGAACGGGATTCCGGAGCCGCGCACGGGCCGCCCTCCGGCCGGTTTCGCGGTGGCGGATCCGGCGCAGACCCAGGAACAGTGAGCGGATGAGCTTCGACGACGTCAAGGACGACACGCGCGAAGGCGAACTCGTGACGTTCGCGCCATCGACGATGACCGAGCTGCGCCACGGTGCCGAGACGATCCGTCCGGTGCCGGAGAAGCGTGGCGCCCGGGCTCTGATGGAAGCGGCACGCGAGCGCCTCGACTGGACCCGGCTGCCCGGCCTGAGCCGGCGCCGGGAGGACACGTCGAGCTATGGCGCGCGGGTGATCCGCCGGGTCGGCCTGTTCGTGCTGCTGCCGACCCTGGTGGTCGGCCTGTACCTGTTCGGCTTCGCCTCCAACCAGTACGTCGCCGAGGCCCAGTTCGCGGTGCGCGGCAACGTCGAGCCGATGGAGAACATCTCGCTCGGCCAGTACACGAACCTGATTCAGAAGCACAACAGCCAGGACAGCTTCATCGTCCGCGACTACATCGAAAGCCAGACGCTGGTCGAGGCTCTGGAAAAAAGCATCGGCATCTCGAAGATGTTCTCCCGCCAAGAGGCGGATTTCTGGGCCCGGTTCGACCCGAAGGATCCGGTCGAGGACCTCACCAAATACTGGCGCAAGCACGTCGAGGCGCATATCGACTCGATCTCGGGCGTGATTCGCCTGTCGGTGCGGGCCTTCACCCCCCAGGACGCCCTGACCATCGCCAACGAGGTGGTGACCCGGGCCGAGGCGCTGATCAACGACATCTCGAAGCGCGCCCAGGCCGACATGGTCAAGCAGGCCCAGGCGGATGCGACGGTGGCGCAGGAGCGCCTGCGCAAGGCGCATCTCGGGCTCCAGAGCTTCCGCAACCAGTGGGGCGTGATCGATCCGATCAAGACCGCCGAGGGGACGCTGACCACGCTCACGATCCTGCGCAAGGAGAAGCTCAAGCTCGAGACCGACCTGCAGGTCCTGCGCGGCTCGAACCTCGATGAGCGCTCGCGCTCGATCCAGACGCTGGCCTCCAACATCGCGGCGATCGAGCAGCAGATGAAGACGCTGCAGGACGAGCTGACCAATGCCGGTGCGGCCGCGGGCGGCGGCACCAACCTGACCGAGGCGCTGCTGCAGTACGAGGGCCTTCTGGTCGAGCGGACCATCGCCGAGAAGCTCGAGGAATCGGCGAACGTGCTGCTCGACCGGGCCCGCATCTCGGCCAGCAAGCAGCACATCTTCCTGGCGACCTTCGTGCCGCCGGTCCTGCCGACCGACAGCCTCTACCCCGAGCGGGGCCACAGTCTGATCGTGGCGTTCTTCTGCTTCTTCGTGCTCTGGAGCTCGTCCTCGCTCCTGATCGCTGGCATCCGCGATCAGCGGATGTGAGCCGACGCCGCGGGGTCTGGATCCCGCGGCGCGCGGTCTGTAGAGGGAGACGGCCCGGCCTCCCGGGCCTCCCCTGATCGATGAGCGAAGTCTAACGGTCCATGTCGGATTTCTCCGATCTCGTCGCGAAGGCGATCCAGCCCTCGATGAACCGGGCGGAGCGCGAGGCGGTCTACACGGTGGTGCGCCAGGCCGTGCTCCGCCTGCAGGAGCGCGAGGCGCTGCCCCCGGACGATCCGCGCGTCGCGCTGCAGCGCCACCTCGTCGAGGAGACGATCCGCGACGTGGAGGGCGACGTCGCCCGCTACGAATCCCTGCGCAAACTCGACGCGGCCTTCGCGGCCCAGACCGAGGCGCACAAGACGTCCCGCGGCGGACGCTGACGCGGTTCAGGGCGACGCGGGCGGCGTGATGTCGAACAGCGCGTGGAAATCGCGCCAGCCGGCGGGCGTGACATCGAGCGCCCGCGAGCCCGCCTGCCGCCGCACCCAGCCCCGTTGCAGACTGTGCGCGCAGAGGGCTGCGCCGAGCCGACCGGCGAGATGCGGACGGCGTTCGCTCCAGTCCAGGCACGGACGGCACAGGAGATTCGCTGGCCCGCCGGCCGCGACATCGAGTCCGAGGGCTGACAGACGATGCAGGCCCTCCGGCGTGACCACCGCTCCGTCGTCGGCGATCTCGACCCAGCTTCGCATCACCAGCGCATCGGCGAGCCGGACGCCGAGCCAGCCAGCCATATGATCGTAGCAGGTTCGTGCGAGCCTCAGACGTGGATCCCGCGGTCCCGTCCGGGGCCGAACTGACGCGGCGTCGGAGGCGAGCCGCATGAGGCTTTCCAGCAACTGGGCAACCTCGGGGCTGGCGAGGCGGTGATACCGATGCCGCCCCTGCTTCGACATGGTCACGAGGGACGCCGCCGCCAACTGAGCGAGATGGCCGCTCGCCGTCTGCGGCGTGATCCCGGCGGCCTGCGCGAGTTCGGAGGCCGTCGATGCGCGACCGTCCATCAGGGCTTGCAGCATGGCCACGCGCGCCGGATCGCCCACCAGGGCGCCGACCTGCGCAACCGAGACAGTCGTCACCATCGCTCCACCTCGCACGCCGATCGTAGCGCGTTTCGGACAGCGACAGTTCGGTGTCCACCGAAGCAATCGGGCGGGTTCCTCCGGCATAGGCTTGGCTCGAGCCGGCGATCCCGATGGACGCCGAGGCCGAGCGCGGGGGCACCGGATCGGGCGGCGCTTCCCCGCGTCCAATCCATGTGCCCGTGCAGAGTTTCGAGCATGAACGCCGCATCGCAGTTCTATGGCTGGCGCGTCGTAGCGGCCGCCTTCATCGTCGCGGTGTTCGGCTGGGGCGTCGGATTCTATGGGCCGCCGGTCTATCTGGAAGTGGTCCGTCAGGCTCATGGTTGGCCGATCACCCTGATCTCCGGGGCCGTCACCCTGCATTTCCTGGTGGGCGTCGGCATCATCGCCAATCTGCCCGCGCTGCATCGACGTTTCGGCGTGCCCGCCATCACCTTTGCAGGCGCCGTGTTGCTGGCCCTCGGTGTCTTGGGATGGTCCTGGTCCGAAAGCCCCTGGCAGCTCTATGGCGCCGCGCTGCTGAGCGGCGCGGGCTGGCCGGCGCTCGGTGCCGCCGCCATCAATGCGATGATCGCCCCGTGGTTCGTCACGCAACGTCCGGCTGCGTTGAGCATGGCCTATAACGGCGCCAGCATCGGCGGGGTCGTGTTCTCTCCGCTCTGGGTTGCGCTGATCGGCTGGGTCGGCTTTCCGGCGGCAGCCTTGATCGTCGGCGCCGTCATGGTCGGCACCGTCGGGCTGCTCGCCTTGATCGTGTTCCCTCAGACCCCGGCTGCCAGCGGCCAAGGTCCCGATGGTGATGCGGGCACGGTCGAACGCACGGCGATCGACGACACGGCCTTGCACCTCACAGGACGTCTGACGCGCGACCGGGCCTTCCTGACGTTGAGTCTCGGCATGGCCTTGGCGCTGTTCGCGCAGATCGGCCTGATCGCCCAGTTCGTCTCCGTACTCGTGCCGGCCCTGGGCACCCAAGGGGCGGGCCTGGCGGCCGGGCTCTCCACCGCCGCGGCCATCGCTGGGCGGATGCTCGTCGGCTGGTGCATGCCGGCCGGTGCGGATCGCCGCGCCGTCGCCGCGCTCAACCTGCTGATCCAGGCGCTGGGCTGCGGTGTGCTGATCCTGTCCGGCAGCACCGACGTCGCCCTGCTCCTCGGCGGGATCGTCCTCGTCGGGTTCGGCATCGGCAACGCGACCTCGCTGCCGCCGCTCATCGCGCAGGTCGAGTTCGCACGGGCCGATGCGCCGCGGGTGGTCGCGCTGATCGTGGCGGTCTCGCAGGCCGCCTATGCCTTCGCCCCGGCCCTGTTCGGCTTGCTGAGGCAGCTCGGATCGGACAACGCGATCTTCTGGGTCGCCGCCGCCATCCAGCTCGCGGCAAGCGGTGCCTATCTTGGAGGTCGCCGCGCGTGCAAGCTGCGACCGGGCGCAATCCGGCCGCTTCCAAGCGCGTGATACGGCCGTCCGTCCGAGAGGAGGCTCAGCCGTAAGCCGCGCTCGCCCGGGCGGCGCCGGGCTCGGCCACGTCGAGGCCGGCCGAGACGTACTCGTTGAGTTTGTTGCGCAGGGTCCGGATCGAGATGCCGAGGATCTTGGCCGCATGGGTGCGGTTGCCGAGGCAATGGTCGAGGGTGTCGAGGATCAGGTCGCACTCGACCTGTGCCACGGTCCGGCCGACCAGGCCGCGGGTGGCGGCTTCCGCGGCCTGCACGGCGCGGCCGGCCGGGCCCGCCGTGGCGATCGCCTCGCCGTCCGGCGACAGGATCGCGTCGGGGCCGATCTCGGGCCCGGAGGCCAGAAGCACCGCCCGGTGCAGGGTGTTCTCGAGTTCGCGCACGTTCCCGCGCCAGGGGTTCTTCACCACCAGCGCCCGCGCCTCGGCGCTGAGGGCGCGGGCCGGGACGCCGTTCACCTCGGCGTATTTCCGGGCGAAGTGGGCGGCGAGTTCGAGGATGTCGGCCGGCCGGTCGCGCAGGGCGGGCAGCTTCAGCGAGACGACGTTGAGGCGGTAGAACAGGTCCTCGCGGAACGTCCCCTTGCGGACCTCCTCCATCAGGTTGCGGTTCGAGGTCGCCAGCACGCGGATGTCGACCCGCACCGGGGCGGTGCCGCCGACCCGGTCGATCACCCGCTCCTGCAGGGCCCGCAGCAGCTTCGACTGCAGGCGCACGTCCATCTCGGAGATCTCGTCGAGCAGCAGGGTGCCGCCGTTGGCCTCCTCGAACCGGCCGATCCGTCGGGCGACCGCCCCGGTGAACGCCCCCTTCTCGTGGCCGAACAGCTCGGATTCGAGCAGCGCCTCGGGGATCGCCGCGCAATTGACCGAGACGAACGGCTTGCCGGCCCGGTGCGACTTCAGGTGGACGTGGCGGGCCAGCACCTCCTTGCCGGTGCCGCTCTCGCCGGTGATCAGCACGGAAGCCTCGGAGGGGGCGACCTGCTCGGCGAGCTTGACCACCCGCTCCATCGCCGGATCGCGCCACACGAAGGCCGCGCGGTCGGAGGCGACCGCCTCCAGCACCGCGGCGATCAGCTCGGGATCGGGCGGCAGCGGGATGTATTCCTTGGCGCCGGCCCGGATCGCCGCGACGGCGGTCTGCGCGTCGGCCGAGACCCCGCAGGCCACGACCGGGGTGCGGATCCGCTCGGCCTCCAGGGCGTCGACGAGGTCGCGCACCGCCAGCGACACGTCGATCATGATCAGGTCGGCGCCCTTGGCGCGCAGGACGTTGAGGCCCTGCGGGATCGCGTCCGCCTGCGTGACGGAGGCGCCGCGCCGCATCGCGATCTTGGAGGCGGTGATCAGCTCGCCGTTGAGCCGCCCGATCATCAGGAGCCGCATGGTTCGTCCCTCTCAAACATCGTGGCGCGGAGCGCGGGCCGCCTCGGCAAGGCGACGGTCTCCGCCGCAGATCAAAAAACTATTCGCCCTTGACGATCTCGGTCATCGTCACGCCGAGCCGGTCCTCGACGAGGACGACCTCGCCGCGGGCGACGAGTCGGTTGTTGACGAACACGTCGATCGCCTCGCCGACCTTCCGGTCGAGTTCGAGCACGGCGCCGGGGGCGAGCCGGAGCAGGTCGCCGATCGGCATGCGGGAGGAGCCGAGCACCGCCGAGACCATCACGGGCACGTCGAACAGCTGCTCCAGGTCGGCGGCCGTCTTCGGGGTCGTGGGCGTGTCGCGGATCGAGCCCGCGGCGTAGTCGGGGTCGTTCTCGCCGAGCTGGGGCAGGCTGAAATCGTCGGACATCCGGGCTCCTTACGGGGTCGGTGGCAGGCCGAGGGCGTCGGCGACGGCGGCCTCGATGCGAGCGCGCTCGCGCACGATGCCGCCGTCGGCCCATTCGATGCGGGCGTCGCCCGCGTGCATGTCGGGATCGCCCAGCACCACGAGGCGGCCCTCGTAGCCGCGTTCGCGGGCGAGCCGCTTCACCAGGGTTTCCGCTTCCTCGACCAGGCCGTCATGCACGCGCACCACCAGGTGGGGCACGCCGCGCAGGTGCTGGAGCGCCGCCCGGGCGGCCTCGCCGATGCTGGCGAGCGGGGCGGCGTCGAGCGCCTCGCCGGCGACCTTCCGGGCGATCAGCACCGCGACCTCGACCGCCTGCGCCTCGCGCTCGGCCTCGTGCGCGTCGGCCCGGACCAGGAGGGCGGTGGCGGCCTCGGCCAGGTGGTTCAGCGCGGCGGCGAGCCGGCCCTGGATCTGGGACTCGGCCTGGACCAAGCCCTCCTGGATGCCGCGGGCATGCGCCTCCGCCTCCGCGTGGGCGGCCGCCTCGGCGGCGCGCTGGGCCGCCGCGCTCGGGCGCGGGCTGCGGAAGTCGGTCTCGAACAGGAACGGCTTCGCGATCTGGGGCGAGGAGGCGTTCAATAGACCAGCTCCTCCTCGGCGCTGTTCTTGGCGATCATGATCTCGCCCTTCTCGGCCAGATCCTTGGCGACCTCGGTCATCTTCGTTTGCGCCTCATCGACCTCCTTGAGGCGGACCGGGCCGAGCGAAGCCATCTCGTCCGTCAGGTTCTTGGCGGCCCGGGTCGACATCTGCCTCATGAAGAAGGCCCGGGTCGGCTCGTTGGCGCCCTTGAGCGCCAGGCACAGGGTCGCGCCGTCGATCCTCTGCATCAGGGTCTGGACGCTGCCCGGATCGAGCTTCAGCAGATCCTCGAAGGTGAACATCAGCTCGCGGATGCGCTTGGCCGAGCCGCGATTGGCCTGGTCCAGGGCGGCCAGGAACCGGCCCTCGGTCTGGCGGTCGAAGGCGTTGAACACGTCCGCCATCATCTCGTGGGCGTCGCGGCGCTGGGTCTGCGCGATGGTCGAGACGAACTCGACCCGCAGGGTCTCCTCGATGTGGCGCAGGGCCTCCTTCTGCACCGTCTCCATGCGGAGCATCCGGTTCAGGACGTCGATGGCGAAGTCCTCCGGCAGGATGGTGAGCACCTTGGCGGCGTAGTCCGCCCGCACCCGCGACAGCACCACCGCCACGGTCTGCGGGTACTCGTTGCGCAGGAACGAAGCCAGGATCTCCGGGTCGACCTGGGCGATCGAGGCCCAGACGCGCTTGCCCGAGGCGCCTTTGATCTCGGCCATGATCAGCGAGACCTGATCGGACGGGAAGATCTTCAGCAGCAGCGCCTCGGTGCGCTCGAAGTTCGACGAGATGCCGCCGCTGTTGCTGAGCTTCGTCACGAACTCGATGATCAGCTTCTCGACGGTGGCGACCTCCAGCGTGCCGAGCTGGACCATCGCGTGGCTGACCTTCTTGACCTCCTCCTCCTCCAGCATCTGCCAGATCTGGGCACCTTCGGCCTCGCCGAGCATCAGCAGCAGCGCGGCCGCGCGCTGCGGGCCGGGCATCGTCGCGAAGGCGTCGCCGCCCTCGGCCGTCAGGGAATTCGCCAGACCTGCCGCCATCGTTCGTCCCCGATCCTCGACGCGCTACTCTTCTTGGATCCAGGTGCGCAGCACCTCGACGGTCTCGGCCGGGCTGGCCCGGACCATGTCGACGACCCGCTGCACCGTGTCGGCCTGGATCTGGCCGTTGATCTTCGCGAACTCCATCAGCCGGGCGGTCGGGTTGTCCCGCTCGATCAGCGTGACCGCGGCGCCCGCGCCGGCCGCCGCCGCGGCGTCGCCGAGGCCGCTGGGCCCCGCGAGCGCCGGGGCGGCGCCCGGGACCGGCGCCAGCACCTGCCGGACCAGCGGCCGCACCACCGTGAGGAGGACGATCAGCGTCAGGAGCGCCAGCACGGAGAGTTCGGCCATGCGCAGCACGTCCTCCTTGGTCGGCGCCAGCAGCGACTGGATCAGGGTCGGCTCGCTGAATTGCGGCAGGCTCGGCGCCTCGGCGAAGCGCAGGTTCACCACCTCGATCTGGTCGCCGCGCGCCTTGTCGAAGCCGACCGCGCTGCGCACCAGGGCGGTGATCCGCTCGATCTCGGCCGGCGGGCGCGGCGTGTAGGTCTGCTTGCCGTCGGGGGTGGTGGCGTAGATCCCGTCGACCACCACGGCGACCGACAGGCGCTTGACCCGGCCGCCCTCGGCGATCTCGGTCTTGGTGACCTTCGAGATCTCGTAGTTGGTGGTCTCTTCGTTCTTGTTGGTCGCGTCCTTCGGGGCGGGTGGCTTGTCGCCGCCGTTGGCGCCGGGCAGCTCGTTGCCCACCGTGACCTGCCCGTCGGCGTTGCCGGTGACGGCCGATTCGGTCCGCGTCTGGGCCGAGCGCACGACCCGGCTCTCCGGGTCGAAGGTCTCGGACCGGCTCTCGATCCGGTTGAGGTCCAGCTCGGCGTTGACCTGGACCCGGGCCCGGCCGGGGCCGACGATGCCGGCGACGACATCCTCGATCTGGCCGCGCAGGCGCCGCTCCAGACCGAGCTGCCGGTCCTCGAAGCCGCTGGCGGCGTTGGCGTCGGCGTCCTTGGCGCCGTCGGCCAGGAGCCGGCCGCGCTCGTCGACGATCGAGACCCGCTCGGGCTTCAGGCCCTCCACGGCGGAGGCTGCGAGGTGGCGGATCGCCCGCACCTGCCCGGCATCGAGTTCGCCCATCAGCTTCAGGACGATGGCCGCGCTCGGGTTCTCTCGGTCGCGCTCGAACAGGCGCCGCTCGGGCAGGACCAGGTGAACGCGGGCCGCCTGGACCCGGCCGATCGCCCGGATCGAGCGGGCGAGCTCGCCTTCGAGCGCCCGCAGGTGGTTCACGTTCTGGACGAAGTTGGTGGACGAGAACGCGTCGCCCTTGTCGAAGATCTCGTAGCCGACGCCGCCCTGGACCGGCAGGCCCTTGCCGGCGAGGTCCATGCGCAGGCGGGCGAGGTCGCCCCGCGGCGCCATGATGGTCTGGCCGGTGTCGCCCTTCGACTCGTAGCGGATGCCGCGGCTGTCGAGCTCGCGAATCACCGCGGCGGAATCCTGCATCGACAGGTCCGAGAACAGCACGCCCATATCGGGGCGCGAGACCCGCAGGATGATGAAGGCGAAGAAGCCGATGAGGGTCAGCGTCACGGCCGCCATGGCGGCGATCCGGGCCGGTCCAAGCTTCGAGACGAGATCGAGAACCGGCTTCACGGGATGGGTCGCTGCACTCTAACGCTGGCGGAACCCGACGGCCCGCCCGGCAGAAATTGCCCAGCCCGTGGTTAGCGAGGCGTTAATGCCGGGGCCCTCGGGGGCGCAAAGTTGGGTCCTGGAACGAAACGAAGCCGCATCCGGGGTGCGGAGGCGGCTTCGGAGGGGCGTTCTCACGGACCGGGCCCGGGGGCGCGGTCCGTGTTCCGGCCGCTTTCAGTGCCGGTAATGCTGGATCCGGGTCGTCCGCAGCCCGGCGAGGCCGTGCTGGTCGATCGAGAACTGCCAGCTCAGAAATTCCTCGGTGGTCAAGGTGTAGCGCTTGCACGCCTCCTCGAGACTGAGGAGGCCACCGCGCACGGCGGCGACGACCTCTGCCTTGCGCCGGATCACCCATCGACGGGTGCTCGGCGGCGGAAGATCCGCGATGGTCAGAGGACTGCCGTCGGGCCCGATCACGTATTTGACTCTCGGGCGGCTGGGTTCGGTCATGATACGCTCTACACTCGACTGACCTGTCGAGCGTTGAAGGTACTTGCGCTCGCTTAAGAGATGTTGAAGCGGATCACTCGGATATGATTCGTTAGGTGCCACTTGTGGACAACCCTATGCTTTGGACGCTGCTCAGCGGCACTTTCTGAGAGCCGATCATCAGGACCGGCGCCGCTCCGCTGAGGTCGACCGAGTCCACGGTGCCGTTGAGCTGGGTGTCCACGGCGACATTCGCCCCGGTGGCGTCGGAGGCCGAGACCTTGATCGTGTAGGTCCCGTCCGGGGCGGTCAGGCCCGCCGACGTCTTGCCGTTCCAGCCATAGGTCTGGCTGCCCGCGGTGAGCGACGTGCTCTGCGAGGCCACGACGTTGTTCTTCGAATCCAGGATCGTGACCACCGCCTTCGAGGCCGCCCGGGCGGGCGTCAGGGTCCAGGACGCGGCGCCGTTGGAGAGCTGGGAGCTGCTGCCGTCCGCCGTGATGCTCTTGCCGATATAGCTCGTCGCCGACGCGGAGCTCGCCGATTTCGAAGCGGTCAGGATGCTGTCGAGGCGATCATTGGATTTGAGCTGCTGCTCGACGCCGGCGAACTGCACCAGCTGCTGCGTGAACTGGTTTGTGTCCATTGGATCGAGCGGGTTCTGGTTCTTGAGCTGCGTGGTGAGCAGCGTCAGGAACTGCGTGAAGTTGCTGGCGATCTCGCTGCCGTTGCCGCTCGCGCCGCTGCTCGACGCTGTGGATGACGTGTTGGTAACGTTGGATATCCCGGATGTCATGCGGCTCGCTCCCGTGGCGCGTCGGGGCGAAACGCCGGGACGCATGATGGTTCGATGTCGAATCGCGAGGCGGCTTGATCGCGCATCGCGTCAGATTCGGATGTCGAGGCCGCCGTAGCCGCGCAGCCAGCGCGTCGGCGCAACCTCCTGGGGGGCGTCGGCGCGTTCCTGTCCCCAGGCGGCCGGGCCGCCCCTTGGGGCGTCGCCCTGGTCGCCGTTGGCGCCGCCCTGGGCGTTGCCGTCGCTGTGCAGCGACAGGCTGAGGCCGCCCCCCGAGGGATCGAGCCCGGTCTGGGACAGGGCCTGCTGCAACTGGCCCGCATCGCGCTGGAGCATGGCCAGCGTCTCCGGCCGCTCCACCACCAGGTGGGTCATGACCGTGCCCCGCGCCTTGTCGATCTCGAGCTTGACGTCGATCCGCCCCAGCTCGGCCGGGTCGAGCCGGATCTGGAACTCGCTCGACCCGGCGAGGGAGCGAAGCCCGATGGTCATCGGCACCTGCCCGAGCGGTACCGCCGGATCCGGCGGGGCTTGCACTTGGCTCGGGGCCGGCGCAGCGGCCTGCGTCGTCGCGTTCGACGATCCGGCCGCCTGGGGTGCAAGGAGGGATGCGTCCGGATTGCCATGGGCGGGGGCCGGGGCCTGCATGCCGGTAGCTTGACCGGTAGCTTGGCCGGCATCCGCCAGGGCGGTCAAAAAGTCCTGGCCGGCGGCCGCGCTCGAGGCCGCCTCCTTGCCCGCAGGATCGGCCGTGCCGGCTTTGACCGCTTCGACCGGGCTGGCGCCCTGAGCCGAGAGCTTCCCCAACGAAAGAGGGCCGGCCTTGGGCCCGGAGACCGCGAGGTCGGGCTTTGCTCCAGCCGCGCCCGCGGCCTGCGTCGGCGCCGTCCCCGAACCGGCGAGCCCGGTACCGCCCGAGCCGACGGCTCCGACGTCCTTGGCCGCGCCGTCCGCCGCTGCGCCGCCGGCCACGAGCGGGGCCCCCTTCATTAAACCGGCCAGGAGAGCCGTCAGCGTTCCCGGCATGGCCGGGCTCGCCGATGGAGGCGCGGTCTGGGCCGACACGTCGCTCGGCGCCGGTTCGATCTGCGCCGTCTCGGTCGCGGCCGGATCGCCGGCTTTCGGGTCGGTCCCGGCTGTGGTGGCATCCGTCGCGCCGGGGGCCGGCTCTCGCGTCACTGCGTCGGAGGCTTGCTGCGCCCTCGGATCCGTGACCCGGCCGGCCCCGGCGGAGGCGGGATCCGACGGTTTCGCCGGCGCCTGTGTCGCGGGGCGGGTCGTCGCGGGCCGCGTATCAGCAGCTGCCGTCCTCTGAGGCTGCGCAGGTCGCTCGGGCGGCTTGGGAAGATTGGCGGGGCGGGCATCCGGTCGGGCGGCGGCGCGGGCCTTCGCGGTCTCGGCGGCATCCCGGACGCGTTCCGCGGCCGTGCGGGCCGCATCGGCCTGGCTGCGCTGGCTCTCGTCGCGGGTGCGAGCCGCCGCAGCGGCGTCCCGGGCCCGGGACGCGCTCAGAGCCGCGCCGAACCGATCCTGTGACGAGTCGCCGGCCCGGGCGGCGACGCCGGCCGCATCCCAGCCCGATCGCGGCGTGGCCGAAGAACGGGCGGACGGAATCCACCCGGTGACATCCAACCGATCCGTTGCACCGCTCGCCATGCTGGGCTCCCCTCGACGACGATCGAGCAAGGGCCAGGCCATCGGGGCGCTCGATTAAGTATCGGAATAATAACGACTTTTATGTTCTGGTCCTGAGCGCGGGATTTTGCCCGGGTCCGAAGCTGCCGCGCGCCCGGCAGCATTTGCCGGGTGGAGGTCACGCGGGCGCTGGGTATGGGCAGCGCGGAGAGACATCCGCGACTCCCGCCCGTCATAGCGGGCGTGGACGACCCCCATCGTCACCGCGGCGGCGTGACATGCCCCCGCTCCCCGAGCGGGCTACACGGGTTGGCCGATTCACTTCCTGAGGATCGAGGCTCCATACCAGAGAACCT
The DNA here is from genome assembly GCF_979253755.1 of Methylobacterium sp. AC315. Classification (NCBI taxonomy): domain Bacteria; kingdom Pseudomonadati; phylum Pseudomonadota; class Alphaproteobacteria; order Hyphomicrobiales; family Methylobacteriaceae; genus Methylobacterium; species Methylobacterium sp. AC315. The sequence continues at coordinate 80,335 of NZ_CEEDEA010000002.1, read as the reverse complement.
GCGTGGTCGTTCCGCGGCGCCGCATGCCAGCCCGAAAGCCAGAAATGCTGTTGGTGCAAGAGCTTGACAGGTCGGCGGCTCTGGATTCCTGGCTCCGCTGCGCGGCCCCGGGATGACGGCGCGTGGCGGCATCGATCGAGCCGCCGCTCGGAGACCAAGACGGGGGAGGGACGGCCTACCCGATGCCCGGATCGGATGTCCTTCGAACCGCCGCTCCGCGGAAAGGCCGCCCGCACGGCCGCCGGCCGAGCGATCCACGCCCGGCACCGAGCGCGCGCAGATCATCGCGACCCATTCCCGAAAACCCCACCCTGGAAAGCCGATCGGAGTCCCGCTATAGACAGGCCGTGCAGCCGAGACGCCTTCCAGCCGGCGGCGGCGGACCCCTGCGATGAACGCCCTCGACCTTCCCAAGCCAGCCCACGAGACGCGCGTCGTCGTCGCCATGTCGGGCGGCGTCGATTCCTCCGTGGTTGCGGGGCTGCTGAAGCGGCAGGGCTTCGACGTGGTCGGGGTCACGCTCCAGCTCTACGATCATGGCGCCGCGACCCATCGCAAGGGCGCGTGCTGCGCAGGCCAGGACATCAACGACGCCCGCGCGGCCGCCGAGCATCTCGGTATCCCGCATTACGTCCTCGACTACGAGGACCGGTTCCGCGACGCGGTGATCGAGAAGTTCGCCGAGAGCTACCTCGCGGGCGAGACCCCGATCCCGTGCGTCGAGTGCAATCGCACCGTGAAGTTCCGCGATCTGCTCGGGCTGGCCCGGGACCTGAACGCCGACGCCCTGGCCACCGGGCATTACGTGGCGAGCCGGGCCCTGCCGGGGGGCGGCCGGGCGCTGCACCGCGCCCTCGATCCGGCCCGGGACCAGAGCTATTTCCTCTACGCGACCACGGCCGAGCAGCTGGATTTCCTGCGCTTTCCCTTGGGCGAGATGTCCAAGGCCGAGACCCGGGCGCTGGCCAAAGACCTCGGCCTGTCGCTGGCGGAGAAGCCCGACAGCCAGGACATCTGCTTCGTGCCGCAGGGCCGCTACAGCGACGTGATCGCCCGGCTGCGCCCGGATGCGGCTCGGCCCGGCGAAATCGTCGATCTCGGCGGCCTCGTGCTCGGGCAGCACGAGGGCATCGTCCATTATACGGTCGGCCAGCGCCGGGGCCTCGGCCTGTCCGGCTCCGAGCCGCTCTACGTCGTGCGCCTGGAGCCGGACACCGCCCGGGTCGTGGTCGGCCCGCGCACCGCCCTGGCGACGACGCGCATCCGCCTCTCGGACCTGAACTGGCTGGGTGAGGGCCCGGCCGGCTCGGTTCACGACCTGCCGGTGGCGGTGCGCGTCCGCTCGACCCGGCCGCCGCGGCCGGCGACGCTCACCATCGCGCCGGACGGAACCGCCGAGGTGGTGCTGGCCGAGCCCGAGGACGGCGTCTCGCCGGGCCAGGCCTGTGCGCTCTACGGCGACGACGGCCCCCGGGCCCGTGTTCTGGGCGGCGGCACCATCCGCCGGGTCGATGCGTTGTCGGCCCGGCCCCGAGAAGCCGCCTGATCTCAATCTCTGGATAATCCGAACGATGCTGAGCGAGCCGCAGATGGCCGGGCCGAGCACGGCCCTGATGCGCAAGGCCTATGCCCGCTGGGCCCCTGTCTACGACGTGGTCTACGACAAGCTCACCGAGCCCGCGGCCCGCGCGGCCGTGGAGGCCGCGGCCGAGCACGGGCCGCGCATCCTGGAGGCCGGCGTCGGCACCGGGCTGGCGCTCGGCTACTACCCGAAGGCGAGCTTCGTCTGCGGGGTCGACCTCTCCGAGGACATGCTCAAGCGCGCCCGCGCCAAGGTGAAGCGCCGCAACCTGGCCCACGTGAAGGGCCTGCAGGTGATGGATGTCTGCCACCTCGGCTACGCCGATGCGAGCTTCGACGCGGTCGTGGCGCAGTTCCTGATCACCCTGGTCCCCGACCCCGAGGCCGCGATGTCGGAGTTCCTGCGGGTGGTCCGGCCCGGTGGCGGCATCGTGCTGGCCAACCACTTCGGCCAGAGCGACGGCCCGCTCGCCCGGGTCGAGGAGGTCGTGGCGCCGCTCTGCACCAAGATCGGCTGGTCGTCGGACTTCAAGGCGACCCGGATCGAGGCCTGGGCCCGGCGCAACGGCGTCGAGGTTCTGGGGCTGAAGCCGACCTTCCCGGGCGGGTTCTTCAAGATCCTGCGGATGCGCAAGCCCGGGTGAGCGACGTCGGGCTCGCGTCCGTCCCGGAGGGACGCTGGAAGCGGCTGCGACGGTGGCTGCCGCTGGCCCTGCTCCTGAGCATCTCGGCTGTCGTGCTGGTCTCGGGCGTCGCGCAACTCCTGAGCCTCGACCGGCTGCTCGCCTCGCGGGCGTGGCTGCATGCCTTCGTCGAGGCCGGGTACGTGCGCGCCGTCGTGGCGGCCTACCTGGTCTACGTCGCCTCCGTGGTGGTCTCGGTGCCGGCCACGCTGTTCCTGACCATGATCTGCGGCTTCCTGTTCGGGATCGTCCCGGGGGCGCTCACGGCGGTCTGCGCGGCCACCACCGGGGCGGCGATCGTGTTCGCCATCGGCAAGGGACCCGGGGCCGATCTGCTGCGCCGGATGGGCGGGACGCGGCTCGCGGCATTCACGGACGCGTTCCGGCGGGACGCCTTCGGGTACATCGCGGTGATGCGCCTGCTGCCGCTGTTCCCGTTCTGGATGACGAACCTCGCGCCCGCCGCCTGCGGGGTGAAGATGCGGGTCTTCGTGCTGGCGACCTTTTTGGGCCTGCTGCCCGGCGCCCTGGTCTACGCCACAACCGGCGCCGGGATCGAGGACGTGGTCGCAGCCCACGAGGCCGCCAAGGCCGCCTGCCTCGCCGCGGCGACCGCCGGTTGCGACGAGGCTCTGACCTTGAGGGCCCTGGTCACGCCCAAGATGGTGGCCGGGCTGGCGATGCTCGCCGTGTTCGCGCTCGGCAGCGTCCTGTTGAGCCGCCGGTTCCGGCGCGCCTGAGCCCGGTGCGTCCGGCGTGGCATTCGGGTCTTGGGGCGCCAATCATCAAATGGATGCCGGTTCGGACCAAGAGCGCGCGTAACATCGAGGATGGGAACGGCTCTCGCGTGACTGAGTATCCGGTTAAAAATTTCTGTCCGCGCGCAAATTTATTCTTCACTCTGTGTGGCGCGGGGGTCTAATCGTGTGGCCTGGGCGTTCCGCGTTACGGCAGCCCCGTTCCGCCCCAGGACGGTCGCCGGAGATTGGCATTTTGGATTCTCATCTGGTCCAAGTTATTGATTGGGTGAGCTTTTTTGGGTCCTGGGCTGTGGGGCATCGGCGTTGCTGGCGTGGCGATCACCCGATCGCCGGCGGTGTTTTCGTGTTCCGGAGCTTACCGTATGGGCCGTCGCGCACGCGCGCGACAGAGGCGCTGAGACGGTGGACTTCTTTCGAGGTGCTCTAAGGTACATGCAACCTCGACCCTATCGTGCTCGTATAGTGCCCGCGGGAATGCCCCCTGTATTCCCGACTTTGAAACGACGGCGTTACCCCATGTCCCGCGCGAAGGCCGTAAACGGCTTGAGCTCTCGCAAATGCCAGCCCACCCCCATCCGCCCGCGATGCCCGGTCGGAGCGTGATGGGCGTGGCCGTCGAATCCGACCCGGTCACGATGCCGGCGGCGGCCGCCGCTTCACGCGAGGTGCCCGAGCGGCGTCCGGCGCGCCTCGGCCTGTCCGGGCGGCTGTTCCTCGTCACCGTCGCGTTCGTGGTGGTGGCCGAAGTGCTGACCTACGTGCCGGCGGTGGCCAACTACCGGATCGAGTGGATGTCCGACCGGGTCGCGGCCGCGCAGGTCGCCGCCCTGGTCCTCGACGGCCGGACCGGCGAGCCGGTCTCGGAGGCGCTGGAGAGCCGGCTGCTCGCGGGGGTGAACGCCCGGGCGATCGCGGTCCGCGGCGGCGGCGCCCAGCGTCTGCTCGCCATCGAGCCGGTGCCCGAGACGGTGGCCGACACGGTCGACCTGCGCGACGTCACGGCCCTGTCGACCATCCGGGGGGCGTGGCGGACCCTGGTCGCGCCGGTCCGCGAGCCGATCCGGGTGATCGGGGAGGGGGGCATCGGCTTCGACCGGGTCGAGGTCCTGCTCGACGAGGCGCCGCTGCGCGCCGCGATGATCGACTACGCGCTGCGCCTGCTGGTCTCGTCGCTGATCATCGCGGCGTCGGCGGCCGGGCTGGTCTTCGTGGTGCTGCAGGTGCTGATCGTCCGCCCGGTGCGGCGGCTCGCCACCAACATCACGGCCTTCGCGGAGAACCCGGAGGATGCCGGCCGGATCATCGCGCCGTCCCGCCGCCGCGACGAGATCGGCCAGGCCGAACGCGCCCTCGGCCGGATGCAGCGCATCCTGGCCGACCAGCTCCGCCAGAAGCGGCGGCTGGCCGAGCTGGGGTTGGCGGTCAGTAAGGTCAGCCACGAGCTGCGCAACCTGCTCACCGGGGCCCAGCTCCTCGGCGACCGGCTGGAGGACACCGCCGACCCGATGGTCCAGCGGGTGGCGCCGCGCCTGGTCGGGGCCATCGCCCGGGCCATCCGGTTCTGCGAGGCGAGCCTGGCCTATGGGCGCGTCTCCGAGCGTGCGCCGACGCTCAGTTCGACGCCGCTGGCGCCGCTCTTCGCCGAATTGCCGGACCTCGCCGCGCTCGCCGCGCGGAGCGTGCGCGTCCTCGTGGACGCCGGCGAATGCCGCGTGCAGGCCGACCCGGAGCAGCTCGCCCGGGCCCTGGCCAACCTGGTCCGCAACGCCGTGCAGGCGCTGGACGGGGCCGCGGTGCCGGAGGCCGAGGTGCGGGTCACCGCCTGCCGCGACGCGCCGGGCCGGGTGACCATCCTGGTGGAAGACAACGGCCCCGGCCTGCCGGCGCGGGCCCGGGAAAACCTGTTCTCGCCGTTCCAGGGCTCGACCCGCTCGGGCGGCACCGGGCTCGGCCTGCCGATCGCCGCCGAGCTGATCGGCATCAACGGTGGCAGCCTGACCCTGGATCCGGAGGAGGGCGGCGCCCGCTTCCGGATCGTGCTGCCCGAGGGCTGACGCGCTACTCGGCTGCGGCCAGGATCGGCTCCGCCACGCGGATACCGAGATCCTGCAGCAGCGCGGCGTCGGAATCCGCCTCGTTGTTGGCGGTGGTCAGCAGGCGCTCACCGTAGAAGATCGAGTTGGCCCCCGCGAGGAAGCAGAGGGCCTGCGCCTCGCGGCTCAGCGCCTTGCGTCCGGCGCTGAGGCGCACCCGGGCCTTCGGCATCACGATGCGGGCGGTGGCGCACATCCGCACCATGTCGAACGGATCGACGGGCGCGGCCTTGTCGCCGAGCGGGGTGCCGGGGACGGGGGCCAGCGCGTTGATCGGCACGCTCTCCGGATGCGGCGCGTGGTTGGCCAGCACGTGCAGCATCGCGACCCGGTCGCCGACGCCCTCGCCGAGGCCGATGATGCCGCCGCAGCAGACGCCGATGCCGGCCTCGCGGACCCGCTCCAGCGTATCCAGGCGGTCCCCGTAGGTCCGGGTCGAAACAATCTTGTCGTAGTAGTCCGGCCCGGTATCGAGGTTGTGGTTGTAGGCGGTGAGCCCCGCCTCGGCCAGGCGCTCCGCCTGGCTGGCGGTCAGCATGCCGAGGGTGACGCAGGCCTCCATCCCGAGGCCGCGCACACCCCGCACCATGTCCAGCACCGAGTCGAACTCCGCGCCGTCCCGCGGGCTGCGCCAGGCTGCACCCATGCAGAAGCGGGTCGCACCGTTGGCCTTGGCGGTCGCGGCTTCGGCCAATACCGTATCCACCGGCATCAGGCGCTGGCGCGGCAGGCCGGTGCCCTTGTGATGCGCCGATTGCGAGCAGTAGCCGCAATCCTCCGGGCAGGCGCCGGTCTTGATCGAGAGCAGGCTCGCGCGTTGGACGTCGCTCGGGTCGTTGTGCGCCCGATGCACGGCGGCGGCCCGATACACGAGGTCGAGCAACGGCAGGTCGTGGATCGCGCGGATCTCCGCGACGCTCCAGTCGTGGCGGAAATCGGAGGCGTGCGGGTCGGCAGCTTGGCTCATGATGTCTTCTTGAGGGGGATCGGTGGCCAAAATCAAGCGCCCTTCGGGCCGCCGTCATCCGGTGCGGAGGCGGCGGCGGCGCTTCAGTGCGTCGGCTCGCCGGCCGAGACCTTGGCGGTCCAGTCGTCGAAGGCGATGACCTTCTGGCGCTGCTCGCCCAGGCGCTCGATGCGCAGGACCATCTCGTCGCCGGCCTTCAGGTAGCGCGGCGGCTTCATGCCGAGGCCGACGCCGGGCGGGGTCCCGGTGGTGATCACGTCGCCGGGCTCGAGCAGCATGAAGTGCGACGCGTAGGCGACGAGCTGGGGCACGTCGAAGATCATGGTCGCGGTCGAGCCCGTCTGGCGGCGCTCGCCGTTGACGTCGAGGCTCATGGCGAGGTTCTTGAGGTCGGGGATCTCGTCCAGCGTCACCAGCCAGGGGCCGAGCGGCCCGAAGGTCGGCGCGCTCTTGCCCTTGGTCCAGGTCGGGCCGCGCTCCAGCTGCCATTCGCGCTCGGAGACGTCGTTGCAGATGCAGGCCCCCGCCACGTAGCTCAGCGCCTCGTTGGCGTGGACGTAGCTCGCCCGGCGGCCGATCACCACGGCGAGCTCAACCTCCCAGTCGGTCTTGGCCGAACCCTTGGGGATGATCACCGTGTCGTTCGGCCCGCACAGGCTGGACGGCGCCTTGTTGAAGATGATCGGCTCCGAGGGGATCGGAGAGCCGGTCTCGGCCGCGTGGTCGGCGAAGTTGAGGCCGATGGCGACGACGTTGCGGGTGCCGCCGACGCAGGGGCCGAGCCGCGTGTCCGCCGACAGCTTCGGCAGGGTCTCGGGATCGAGGGCCCGCAGCCGCTCCAGGGATTCCGGCGCCAAGGCCGGGCCGGCGATGTCGCGGACGATGCTGGACAGATCGCGCAGGCCGCCCTGCGCATCCACGAGGCCGGGCTTCTCATCGCCGCTCGGGCCGTGCCGGAAGAGCTTCATCGCCGCGACTCCTCATCCTTCCCTGGAACCGGTCTACGCCGGGCGCCGGGACCATGGCCGCGCAGCACCGCCGGTGCAAGCGCGTCGGCGGCGGCGGCGCGCAATTTCGGGGTGTCGCAACTTGGCAACATCGTGGCAAAAAAGTGCACATTCCGATGCAAGCTGATATATTATGCATCTCTATATCAGGCCGGCGAAAAACAGTCTGTCGAGCAAGATAAGCAGGTTTGATTGCCTAACCGGGCGATAAAACCCCACCGTGAATCTGTCGATCGTCGACGCCTCCGGCATCGGCCAGGCTCGCGATCACCGTTGCGGTCGAGCGGGGGAAACCTGCACCATACCGGCAACGGCGCCGGACCGGGACACGGTCGAATCAGGGCGCCCGAACAAGCCATCCGGTTCGGGGGGAGCAGATGAACGGGACAATGCGCGCATGGGTGCTCGCGGCCTCGGTGGCGGCGATCGGCACCGGCGAGGCGCGGGCCGGAGCCTTCGGCATCCGCGAGCAGAGCACCCAGGCCCAGGGGCTGTCCTTCGCGGGTGCGGCCGCCGGCTCCGGCGGCGTCTCGTCGATGTTCTGGAATCCCGCGGTCATCACGATGAACCCGGGTTTCGTCTCCGAGCAGAACCTGACCTATATCGGCCTCTCCTCCGAGATCCGGACGGCGCCCGGGACCAATCCGGGCTTCGCGCGCCTGGGCGATTCCGGTGATATCGGACAGGGCGCCGTGGTGCCCGCGGGGGCGACCTCCTACCAGATCAACGACCGCCTGTGGCTCGGCCTCTCGACGGGTGCGCCCTTCGGCCTCGTGACCAAGCCCCGGCAGGTCTGGGCCGGCGAAGTCTACGGGCGCTCGTCCCGGATCTTCTCGCTGGCGTTCAATCCGGTGATCGGGTTCAAGGTCAACGAGTGGCTGTCGCTCGCCGCCGGACCGAACATCGAGTATTTCCGATTGACCCTGCGGCAGGCCCTGCCGGTCCCCGGCATCGCGCCGACCGTGTATCCCAGCGCGTTCCTCAAGGGTGAATCCTGGGGCGTCGGCTTCACGGCGGGCGCCACCCTGACGCCGCGCGACGGCACCGTGATCGGCATCGGCTACCGCTCGTCCGTGCATCACGACATCGACGGCTCGATCGGCGTGCCGCTGGTGGCGCTGGCGCCGACGGCCGGGCAGGTGCGTGCGAAGCTCAACACCCCGGACAAGCTCAGCGTCGGCCTGGTCCAGGCGATCTCGCCGGTCGCCCGGGTCGATCTCGGCTTCGAGTGGGATCAGTGGTCGCGGCTCGGCACGGTCGGCATCGTCTCGAACCGTCTCGGCCTGCCGGTCAGCAACCTGCCGCTGAACTACAAGGACGGCTACACCTACTCGATCGGTGCCGAGTACGACGCCGCGCCGAACCTCACCGTGCGGACCGGCTTCGCCTACGAATCCTCGCCGATCGACTTCCGCAACCGCTCGGTGCGGCTGCCCGACGGCGATCGCTACATCGCCTCGGTGGGCGCCAGCTACCGCTGGAACGAGCGCCTGACCCTGAACCTTGCCTACTCGCACTTCTTCCTCGACCGGTCGCGCATCCTCGCGGGGGTCGGGCGCGACTACAATGTCGGCAACATCGCCTTCGCGGGCGTGGTCGATTCGAGCGCCGACATCGTCTCGGTCGGCTTCCGCTACATGTTCGGCGCCCCGGCGCCGGCCGCCCCGGCGCCGCTGATCCGGAAGTACTGAGGAGAGGTGCTCTCCCTCTCGAAGGACGGCTCTCGATCCGCCCGCGTCTCCCTCCCCGCTGAGGGGGAGGGAGACGTGGTGTCTCCGGTCTCTTCCGCCGGCCCCGACGCGTGGGTCAGCGGCACATCCGACGAAGCCCGCCCATCGCTCCGTAAGCCGAGGCCGGCGCGGTCCCCTCAGGCGCGCATCCGGACATACGTTCCCGGAGCCGGGCCGAGCGACGGCAGCGCGTCGCCGCCGGGCTTGCGGGCCGGGACCCGCTCGGGGGCCTGGGCCTCGATCCACTGGAACCAGTAGGGCCACCACGAGCCCTTTGTCTCCACCGCCGCCGCGACCCAGTCCTTGAGTTCGCCCTTCACCGGCCCGCCGGTCCAGTAGCCGTATTTCGGCTTGTAGGGCGGGTTGACGACTCCGGCGATGTGGCCCGATCCCGCCAGCACGTAATCGACCTTGCCGCCGAAGGTCTTCGAGCCCTCGAACACCGAGATCGCCGGGGCGATGTGGTCCTCCCGGGTGGCGAGATTGAAGATCGGCACCTGCACCTTCTTCAGGTCCAACCGGACGTTGCCGAGGACCATCTTGCCCTGGGCCAGGCTGTTCTCGAGATAGCAATTGCGCAGGTAGAACGAGTGGTTGGCCGCCGGCATCCGGGTGGCGTCGGAGTTCCAGTACAGCAGGTCGAACGCCGAAGGCGGCTTGCCCTTGATGTAGTTGTTGACGACGTAGGACCAGATCATGTCGTCCGGCCGCAGCATGTTAAAGGCGTTGGCCATGCGGCTGCCCTCCAGGTAGCCCCGCTCGGCCATGCGGGCCTCGACCTGGCGGATCTGCTCCTCGTCGGCGAACACCTTGAGGTCGCCCGCATGGGTGAAGTCTACCTGCGTGGTCAGCAGGGTCGCGCTCTTGATGCGGCGGTTGCCCGTGGCGGCCTGCATGGCGAGCGTCACCGAGAGCAGGGTGCCGCCGACGCAGTAGCCGGCCGCATGGACCTCGCTCTCGCCCGTGGCGACCCCGATCGCGTCGATCGCCGCCTCGATGCCCTCACGCATGTAGGACTCGAAGTCCTTGTCGGCGTGGCGCGCGTCCGGGTTCACCCAGGAGATGCAGAACACCGTCAGCCCCTGGTCGACCATCCACTTCAGGAAGCTCTTCTGGGGGTTGAGGTCGAGGATGTAGAACTTGTTGATCCAGGGCGGCACCATCAGGAACGGGCGCTTGAGCACCGTCTCGGTGGCGGGCGCGTACTGGATCAGCTCGATCAGGTCGTTGCGGAACACCACCTCGCCCGGGGTCACCGCGACGTTGCGGCCGACCTCGAACCCGCTCGGATCGGTCTGGCGCACCCGCAATTGCCCGCCGCCGGCGGCCAGATCCTCCTCGTACATCTTGAGGCCGCGCACCAGGTTGGCGCCGCTCTCGTGCAGGGTGTGGCGGATCAGCTCCGGATTGGTCGGCAGGAAGTTCGACGGCGACAGCATGCTGGTGAGCTGGCGCAGGTAGAACTGCGCCTTGTGGCGGGTGCGCTCGTCAACGCCCTCGGCCTCGTCGACGAGGCCCTCGGCCCAGCGGGTGGCGATCAGGTAGCCCTGCTTGAGGAAGTCGAAATACGGGTTGGTCGACCACTCGGCGTCGCTGAAGCGGCCATCCTTCGGCTCGGGCACCGCCACCGGATCGGCCTGCTGGCCCTGGAGGCGCAGGTAGGTCGTCCCCCACAGCGTCAGGAAGGCCTGGGACAGCTTGGTCTGGGCCTCGGCGCTGCGGCTCGGGTCCGAGAGCCACGCCTCGGCGATCTGGCCGAGCGTCTTGACCGCCTCGTTGATCTCCCCGGAGGTGTCGTTCGCCTGGGCCTCGGGCGCGAGCATGCGGGCGGCGCTGCGCCCCAGCGCCTCCACGAACTGGCCGGCATTGCGCGACAGGGCCTCGATATCCGGCATCGGCGGCGTGATGCCGTCCGGCATGGCGCCGTTGGCCATGCCGGTCCGGGCGGCAGCTTGGTCCGGCGCCTGCGTCCGCGGGCTCGTCACGCGTGCCTCCCCTGTGTGGTGTTTCGGCTCGACTGACCGTGAGCCTCGTTTCCGACAAATTAAGGAGCGAGCGAGAGGTTGCACCAGCCCGTTTGCGCGTGTCGCGAAACATCCGCGCGATCTTCTCATGACCCATGTGCTCATGCACCGCGCCTTTTTGAACCCCACCGGCCGGCGGCCCGGCGGCCCGGGACCGGCTCGGGGCCTCGCCCTGGCGGTTCTGGCCCTCCTGGCGCCACCGCTGGGCGCCTGCTCGGGGGATGCGGTACGCACGCTCGCCACCGATGCGGGCTACGGGCCCCGGGTCGTGGCCGCGCCGGATTTCGTGACCGAGACCCGCGGCCAGGAGACGCCCGCCTTCATGCCGGTGGGCGTCGACGCGCCCAAGCGCCCGATCCGGGCCAAGTCGTCCGAGGGCCAGAAGGCGCTGGAGGCCGAACTCGAAGGCGCCCGCGGCCGCAACGAGAGCCGCGGGCGCGCCGCCGCAAGCGCGGGCCGGGGGGCCGCAGCCGCGATCAAGCCGGTGCCCGCAGCAGAGCAATAAAGCCGCCGATCCGGCTCGAGTTTTTCTGAGTCGGCGGCGACGTGCATCTCTGCTAGAGCGAATCCTTCGCGCGACCGACACCAACGAGAGACGCCAGATTCGGGACGCGCCGATGGATACGCCCATGACCGACTTCCACCGCATCAAGCGCCTGCCGCCCTACGTCTTCGAGCAGGTCAACCGGATCAAGGCGACCGCCCGCGCCCAGGGCGCCGACATCATCGATCTCGGCATGGGCAACCCGGACCTCGATGCGCCGAAACACGTCATCGCCAAGCTGTGCGAGACGGCGGGCCGGCCGCGGACCGACCGCTACTCCGCCTCCAAGGGCATCGCCGGCCTGCGCCGCGCCCAGGCGGGCTACTACCAGCGCCGCTTCGGCGTGAGCCTCAACCCCGACACCCAGGTGGTGGCGACGCTGGGCTCGAAGGAAGGCTTCGCCAACATGGCCCAGGCGATCACCGCGCCGGGCGACGTGGTGCTGGTGCCGAACCCGAGCTACCCGATCCACGCCTTCGGCTTCCTGATGGCCGGCGGCGTGATCCGCTCAGTCCCGGCCGAGCCGACCCCGGCCATGTTCCCGGCGCTCGAGCGGGCCATGCGGCACTCGATCCCGAAGCCCGTGGCCCTGGTGATCTGCTACCCGTCGAACCCGACCGCCTACGTGGCCGACCTCGATTTCTACCGGGACCTCGTCGCCTTCGCCAAGCAGCACGAGCTGATCCTGCTCTCGGACCTCGCCTACGCGGAGGTCTATTTCGACGGCAAGCCGCCGCCCTCGGTCCTGCAGGTCCCGGGCGCGATCGATTGCACCGTGGAGTTCACCTCGCTGTCGAAGACCTACTCCATGGCCGGCTGGCGCATGGGCTTCGCGGTGGGCAACGAGCGCCTGCTGGCGGCGCTGTCCCGGGTGAAGTCCTATCTCGATTACGGCGCCTTCACGCCGATCCAGGTCGCCGCCACCGCGGCCCTCAACGGCCCGGATGACTGCATCGACGAGATGCGGGCGACCTACAAGAAGCGCCGCGACGCGCTGGTCGAATCCTTCGGCAAGGCCGGCTGGGCGATCCCGGCGCCCGCGGCCTCGATGTTCGCCTGGGTCCCGATCCCGGAGCGCTATCGGGAGATGGGCAGCCTCGAATTCTCGAAGCTGCTGCTCGAGAAGTCCGACGTCGCCGTGGCGCCGGGCATCGGCTTCGGCGAGTTCGGCGACGAGTATGTCCGCATCGCCCTGGTCGAGAACGAGCAGCGCATCCGGCAGGCCGCGCGCAACATCCGCCGGTTCTTCGACGGCGGCGACAAGACCCTCCACAACGTCGTGCCGATGGCCCAGGCCGTCTGAGATCGGGCCGGCCCCGATTGTTGCCGCCGGGCGACAGGCTCCGTCAAAGGGCGCGTCGTCCCGCGCCGGCGCTTGTCAGGGCGGATCGCGATGCGCAGGGTTCGGCACGGGGGTCCTCCCGCGTCCCGAGAGTTGCATGCGCCGCCTGAACCTCATCGCCGCCCTGCTGCTCGCCGCCGCGGCCTCGGCCTGTGCGCCGAACCCGATCATCGCGCGGGACCCGGTGCCGGCCCCGGGCCCGACGGATGTCTACGCCTGCGATTCCAAGCCGTTGCCGGTCAACGCCTTCATGTCGGATTGCCGGCCGGTGCCGGCGAGCCCGCAGGTGGTGCTGCGCGCCCGCGGCTGAGCCGGCGTTCCGGTAACCGGTCCGCCCGCGAGCGCCGGACAGGCCGCCCGCGATAAGCTAGAGTGTAGGCCTGACGCCGGCCCGGCCGGTCCCGTGACGGAGCATTGCGTGAGCACCAAGACCCTGATCGCCGCCGGATTGCTCGGCCTCGTCGCCCAGGGCGCGGCCGCCGAGCCGGCCTTCCCGCCGGGGATCCCGCAGCCGCGCGCCTATGTCTTCACCGCCCCAAACGGCCCGACGGTCCTGCAGACCGAGGGTTGCTGCCAGGTGCTGGTGCCGCCGGGCCGTCCCGACCTCGCCGTCCCGCCGATCCCGGTGGCCCAGGTGATGAACGGCGGCGGCTTCGGCTATACCGGGTTCGACTATTACAACGACCAGATCACCGAGAGCCGGTTCGGTGCGCACAAGCGCCCCAAGGAATACGTGATCGCCCCGTCCTACCTCGTGCCGCCGCGCTACTGAGCCGGACAGGCGCCGAGCCCGGGCCTCAATCCTTGTGCGGATCGTGGCCCCAGTTCATCAGCGACATCCGCCAGGGGGAGTCGGGATCCTTGCGGGCGTCGCCGCGCTGCTTCAGATGGCGGTGGACGTAGCCCACGACCTTGCGCATGGCGGCATAATCGTCGTCGGTGAGATCCGCCTTCTTCTTGTCCTTGATCGCCAGGATGCGCCGGCCCATCGCGTGGCCGGTGGATTCGTCGCCGCCCGCCTCCTTCTGGCCGACCGCCTGGCTCGCCGCGCCGTCGAGGTGCTTGCGCAGCGCCGCCGGCGTCATGTTGACGGCGTCGTCGAAGTCGCTCCACGTCTGCGCGTGATCGTCGTCCGCCATCCTGGCCGCCTCCGCGTTCCTGCCTGATCCGTCCCCGACAACGCGCCGCCCGCTTGCCGGCTCGCGCACCACCCTGCGGTCGGGCGCCGCACACTGACCGCGCGGGCCGCCGGCCCGCCGTTTACAGGGCGGCTCCCGGGCGGTATCACCCCGGCCCGACCCATCACCCTCATTCCCGAAAAACCAAATGCGCGCCGAGATCGAGCAAGCCTCGGATGCCGCCAAGCAGTCTATAGGGCTGCTGAGGAGGCATCTTTGACTGGGATACTGTCGATAAACGTCTCGCGGAGCTGAACGCAGCCTCCGAGAACCCCGACCTGTGGAACGATGCCGACGCCGCGCAAAAGGTGATGCGCGAGCGCCAGCAGCTCGACGAGGCGGTCTCCTCCATCCGCAAGCTCGAGCGCGATCTCGAGGACGGCGCGACGCTGATCGAACTCGGCGAGATGGAGGGCGACGAATCCTCGATCCGCGAGGGCGAGGCCGCGATCCTCGCCGTCGAGAAGGAGGCCGCCAGCCGCCAGGTCGAGACCCTCCTGTCCGGCGAGGCCGACGGCTTCGACACCTATCTCGAAGTCCATGCCGGTGCCGGTGGCACCGAGAGCCAGGACTGGGCGAACATGCTCCAGCGCATGTACGGCCGCTGGGCCGAGCGCCGGAAATACAAGGTCGAGATCGTCGAGTGGTCGGACGGCGAAGAGGCCGGGATCAAGGGCGCGACGCTCCTGATCAAGGGCCACAACGCTTATGGCTGGCTCAAGACCGAGTCCGGGGTGCACCGGCTGGTGCGGATCTCGCCCTACGATTCCAGCGCCCGGCGCCACACGAGCTTCGCCAGCGTCTGGGTCTATCCGGTCATCGACGACCGGATCGAGATCGAGATCAAGGAATCGGACTGCAGGATCGACACCTACCGCTCGTCCGGCGCCGGCGGCCAGCACGTCAACACCACCGATTCCGCGGTGCGCATCACCCACAATCCGACCGGGATCGTGGTGGCGTGTCAGCAGGAGCGCTCCCAGCACAAGAACCGCGCCACGGCGTGGAACATGCTGCGCGCCCGGCTCTACGAGGCCGAGCTGAAGAAGCGTGAGGAGAAGGCCAGCGCCGAGGCCGCAGCCAAGACCGATATCGGCTGGGGCCACCAGATCCGGTCCTACGTGCTCCAGCCCTATCAGCTGGTGAAGGACCTGCGCACCGGCACCCAGTCCACCGATCCGGACGCGGTGCTCGACGGCTCCCTCGATCCGTTCATGGAGGCCTCGCTGGCGCAGCGGGTCTATGGCGGTTCCGAAGAGGTCGAGGACATCGACTGATTCTGTGCGGGCGATGCACCTTCCGACCGGGAGGCGCCAGGATGGTCGCTCATCGGCTCACCCGAGCCGCGACGTGGTCCCTCTCCCGCCCGGGAGAGGGGACCCGCGTTGCGTCCGCGCACCCCTGATCCGGCAGCCTCGAACGCGGGGCCGCCGGCCCCTCAATACCCCAAAGCCGCCCCGTCCTTGCGCGGGTCCGAGCCCGCCACCAGCGTGCCGGCCGCGCGGTCGATCCAGATGATCTGGCCGCCGCCCAGCGGCAGAGGCGCCCGGATCGCCGGATGGCCGCGCGCGATCAGTCCGGCCATCGCGGCGTCCGAGATGCCGGTCTCGAGTTCCAGGCTGTCGCCATACGCGAAGCTGCGCGGGGCATCGAGCGCGGCCTGCACGTCGAGGCCCCGGTCGAGGATGCCCGACAGCAGCTCGACATGGCCCATGGCCTGGTAATGGCCACCCATCACGCCGAACGGCGCGACCGCCTGTCCGTCCTTCATCAGCATGCCCGGGATGATCGTGTGCATTGGCCGCTTGCCCGGCCCGATGCTGTTCGGGTGCCCGGCTTCCGTGCGGAACGACAGGCCGCGGTTGTGCAGCAGCACGCCGCTCTCCGGCGCCAGGATGCCCGAGCCGAAGCCCTGGAACACCGAGTTGATCAGCGACAGCGCGTTGCCGTCCCGATCGACCACGCAGAGATAGACGGTGTCCTTGTGGGCCCGCTCCTCGGCGATCTCCCGGGCGATCTCGGGATAGATCTCCGGCACCCGCGCCCGGCCCATGTCGATCGCCCCGTGGGCGGCGGCCTTCCAGGCATCCGACAGCAGGTGCTCCACCGGCACCCGGGCGAGGGCGGCGTCGCCGAACAGCACGTCCCGGTGATGGTAGGCCTGCTTGCAAGTCTCTGCGAACAGGTGGAGCCGGTCCAGGTCTGACAGGGCGCCGACGTCGTGATGCGACAGCACGTTCAGCATCATCAGCGCCGCGAGGCCCTGGCCGGCGGGCGGGCACTCGTAGACGTCGTAGCCGCGGTAGCGGGTCGAGACCGGCGTGACCACGTCCGGCCGCGACGTGGCGAAATCATCCCGGGTGTGCAGGCCGCCGAGGGCGTTGAGCCGGCGGACCATGTCGTCGGCCACCGGTCCTTCATAGAAGCCGCGCGGGCCCTCGTCGGCGATGCGGCGGAGCGTGGCGGCGAGTTTCGGCAGCCGGAAGACGCTGCCGATCGCCGGGGCCTTGCCGCCGATCAGGTAGGTCTCGGCGGCGTGGGGGTCGCCGGCCACCCGGGGCACGCCGCGCAACCAGTCCCAGCCGACGCGCTGTTGGATCACGAACCCGTCCTCGGCGTAGCGGATCGCCGGCTGCAGCAATTCACCCAGCGGGCGCGTGCCGTGCTGGCGCACCAGCATGTCCCAGGCTCCGATCGCCCCCGGTACCGTGACCGCGTGCGGCGAGGCCGGCGTGATCGCGGCGCCGTGCTCGGCGTACCAGTCGGGCGTGGCGGCGGCCGGCGCCCGGCCGGATCCGTCAAGCGCGATCGGCTTGGAGGCGCCGGCCGGAGCATAGAGGGCGAAGCAATCGCCGCCGATGCCGGTCATCAGCGGATCGACCACGCACTGCACCGCCACCGCAGCGATCCCGGCATCGACGGCGTTGCCGCCCGCGCGCAGGATCTCGATGGCGGCCAGGGTCGAGGCGGGATGCGAGGTCGCGACGGCGGCGTTGGCGGCGTAGACCGGGGAGCGCCCGGGTGCGGAGAAATCTCTCACGGGAAATCCTGTCCTGTGCGATCGAGCCGCTGGTCGTCCGCCCCCGCCGGAGAAGGGGCGCCGCCACCGCTCATGCCGAACCGCCGGCGAGGCCCTCTCGGCGCCGGCGTGAAACGGTATCATGTATTCAAGTGATCCGCAGCGCTACGGCCGCCGGTGCTGAACCCCGGTTCCTTGTCACGCCGTCTCGATGATCGAGACCTTGCCGTCGCGCTCGACGATGCCGACCGCGACCGTGTCGAACTCGTCCAGGCCTTGCTGGCGGGCGACGGTGCGGATGTCGGCCTGCCGCACACGCGGCGCCTCCCGATACCCATCCAGGGCGAGATTCTCCGCGCGCAACCGCGGTGTCCCGCCCAAGGCCGGAGGGGCCGCGGGCCGGGGCACTCGCCGTGCCGCGGGATCGGCGCTACCTTCGGTCTTACAACCGCGAAGGATATCCGATGAAGCGCCTGCTCGCCGCCCCGCTCGTCTCCAGCCTTGCCGCCCTTCCCGCCGCGTTCGCGCTGCTGCCGCAGGCGGCTCTGGCCCATCCCGGCCACGGGGCTGCGCTCGGCGCCGGGGCCGGCTTCCTGCATCCGCTGCTCGGCGCCGACCACGTGCTGGCGATGGTCGCGGTCGGGCTGCTGGCGGCCCTGCGCGGCGGCCGGGCGCTCTGGGCACTGCCTCTCTCCTTCCTGGGGCTGATGAGCGTGGGGGCGGGCCTGGGGATGGCCGGCGTCGCGCTGCCCTATGCCGAGACCGGGATCGCACTCTCCATCGTGGTGTTCGGCGTGGCCGCGATCGTCGGCCTGCGGGCGCCGGTTGCGCTGCTCGCCAGCCTCGTCGGCGTTTTCGCGGTGTTCCACGGCTACGCCCACGGCGCCGAGATGCCGGAGACCGCCTCGGGCCTGGCCTTCGGGTTCGGCTTCCTGGCCGCGACCGCGCTCCTGCACGGGGCCGGGATCGGGCTTGGAATCACCGCGTCGCGGCTTGGCGCCACCCGGGCCGCGCCGGCCCTCGGCGCCGCCGTCGCGGCGGCGGGCCTCGCGCTGCTGGCGCTGCCGGCCTGAGCGCTACCGTCCCGGTTACACCCGTCCGCAGGGGCTTGATGTCACGGGCGCGAGGGGCTGACACGGTTGCGCCGAGTCCCAGGTCATGCGCGCCGCCACCGTTCCGGCGGCGATAGGACTCCCGCCACCATGTCAAAACTCCCGACCCTCGCCCTCGTGAGCCTCCTGGCGCTCGCCACCTCCGCACACGCCGCCGCGCCGCCCGAGCGCCTGCGCGGCACGATCGAGGCCGTCGAGGGCGGCGGCTTCACCCTCAAGACCCTGGACGGGAAGAGCCAGCGGGTGACCCTGGCGCCGGACGCCAAGGTCTCCTGGGTCGTCCCGGCCCAGCTCGATCAGATCAAGGACGGCGTCTTCATCGGAACCGCCACCAAGGGCGAGCCGCCGATCGCCCTGGAGGTCGTGCTGTTCCCGGAATCGATGCGCGGCACCGGTGAGGGCCATTACGACTGGGATATGCTTCCCGATCATACCGGCAGCGCCGCGGTGAAGAGCACCATGACCAACGGCACCGTGAAGTCCGCCGTACCCGCGACCGCGCCGGACGCCCCCCGGGTCAAGAGCGCGATGACGAACGGTACCGTGAAGGCGAGCGGGGGCGGCGCGGAGCGCACCCTCACGGTCGATTACGGCAAGGGCCAGTCGCTCCAGATCCTGGTTCCGCCGCAGGCCCCGGTGGTCACCTTCGAGGCTGCGGATTCCGGTGCGATCACCGCCGGCGCCAAGGCGTTCGTGGTGGCTGCGCGGGGCGAGGACGGCAAAGTCACGGCGCGGCGCGTCGCCGTCGGCAAGAACGGCCTGACGCCGCCGATGTGAAGTGCGGTCGGGCGCAAAGCCCGGCGCGCCGTCTCGACATCCTGCGATGACGCCGCCGCAGCCGCCGGCGTCACCCCCACGTTCGGACCGCCCCGGCCCTTCCCGGTGCTCGGGCGGTCCCGTCCATGCCCGGTTCGACAGCACTCCTGCCACTCCGGAAAGCATATCGGTACATCCGGCAAGCTGTTGCCGGCTAACGCGTTCTGATATTGTTGCCGGGCGGCAACATCGCACAGGAACCAATTTATCCGAGCCGAATTCTGATTGCTCGCCGAAACCCGTTCGCACATGGTGATCGTGCACGGGGGCATCGCCAAGCGAGAGCCCGCAGGAGCCTGCCACCCAAGACGCAGGCCAAACCTACAAGACGAGCGGCAAGATCCGGAAAACCGGGCATGTCCGCATCATCGGGTCTCGAAGCTTTGGAGATGTCTATGAAGCTCTTGAAGAGCTCACTGCTCGGTTCTGCAGCCGCCTTCGCGGCCATCGGAGCCGCACACGCCGCCGACCTTCCGGTCAAGAAGGCGGTCCCGATCGAGTACGTCCGCGTCTGCTCGGCCTACGGCGCCGGCTTCTTCTACATTCCCGGCACCGACACCTGCCTGCGTCTCTCCGGCCGCGCCCGGTTCGAGGGCGGGTACATGACCAGCTACTCGCGTCAGTTCGGTAACGGCGGCGACACCTCGGGCTACCAGGGTCGCATGCGCATCAACCTCGATGCCCGCACCCAGACCGCTTACGGCACCCTGCGCGCCTTCGTGCGTTTCGATGCCGGCGCCCGCACCGGCTATTCCGGCGTCGGCACCTCCGGCACCCAGCAGCGTATCGGCCAGGCCTATCCCGGCCTCGGCATCGACAGCTTCGGCCGCGACCAGCAGTTCGCCAACGTCGACAAGGCGTTCATCCAGTTCGCCGGCCTGACCGCCGGTCGTGCGTCTTCGTTCTTCGACTTCTACGCTCACGATTTCGAGCTCGCCGGCGCCACTGCGGGTTCGGACATCGCGTCCACCAACCTGCTCGCCTACACCGCCACCCTCGGCAACGGCCTGTCAGCCACGATCTCGGCCGAAGACCCGGTCTTCCGCCGCAGCCCG
Organism: Methylobacterium sp. AC315; assembly: GCF_979253755.1. Classification (NCBI taxonomy): domain Bacteria; kingdom Pseudomonadati; phylum Pseudomonadota; class Alphaproteobacteria; order Hyphomicrobiales; family Methylobacteriaceae; genus Methylobacterium; species Methylobacterium sp. AC315. Next base: position 60,423 of record NZ_CEEDEA010000002.1, on the reverse strand, counting down.
ATCTACTCGCCGTCCAACAACCCCGGCGGCGTCACCGTCAACGCGTCGATCGCGAACTTCGCGCAGACCAATTCGCCGGCTCCGGTGTTCATCGGTTACACCGGTGCCACCCCCACCCGCTTCAGCCAGGTCGATGTGATCCAGCGTTCGCGGATGCCGGACGTCGTCGGCGCCCTGCGCCTCGACCAGGCCTGGGGTTCAGCCCAGGTCTCCGCGGCAGTTCACGAGTTGAACGTCGGCAACGTCCAGAACGGCGCTGGTACCGGCACCGGCTCGAACGTCAGCATCCCGCACGCCAACAACTCGTATGGCTACGCGGTGCAGGGCGGTCTGAAGATCAACACCCCGTTCATCGCTCCGGGTGATGCGCTCTACCTGCAGGGTGCCTACGGCAGTGGCTCCCAGCTCTACACCGGATACTCCTCGTTCAGCGGTTCCTACTCGCAGAACGCCGCGACCATCCAGGGCCAGAAGTTCAACCAGTTCTTCAACGACGCGAGCGTCAACCCGTTCACGGGGCAGCTCGAGCAGTCGCAGAGCTTCACGGTTGTCGCTTCGTACCTGCACTACTGGTCGCCGGAGTGGCGCTCGGCCGTCTTCGGCTCGTACGGTGAGATGGACTTCACCCAGCGTGCTCGTTCTGCTCAGGGTGCAGCGTTCTCGGTCATCAACCCGAACGGAACGAACAGCTTCGGCGCCAACGCGGTTGGTGTGCCCGGCACAAGATTCTATCAGCTCAGCGAAGCCCTGCGCGACACCTACCAGTTCGTCGCCGGTGCGAGCTTGATCTGGTCGCCGGTGAAGGACCTCGATATCGGTGTCGAGGGCTACTACACCCAAATCGGTGTCAAGAACGGACGCGTGATCGACAAGGACAAGGATCCGACCGCTTACTCCCGCGTCGGTGCGATCAATGCCGGTGGCGCAGTTGCTACCACCACGGCGGACTCGGTGTCCTCCTTCCGCTTCCGCGTCCAGCGCGACTTCTAAGCCGCATCGTCGGCGCGGGGACACACCCCCCGCGCCGGTTCCACGGATCTCAAGGCCCAGCCCTCCGGCTGGGCCTTTTTCGTTGTCGGCGGGCTCGATGACGCCGGACGCCGCGCCTGCTCCGCTTCCGGACGTCGCCGCGGCAGGGCCGCCGCCGAACGGTTCCCGGCGGCGCCGCCAGACACGGGCTCCGGACCGAGCCCGCGAAGCCCGCATCCGGCACGGATCCCGGCCCGACCGCGTCTCCAGCCCGCGCCGCTGACCGGCTCTGGGTTCCGGTGCCCGGGGCGCACCGCTCGAACGCCCCGCTCTCCCCATGCCCACCGCGTCCCGACGCGCCGCCGTGGCTGTCGTCCGGCAGCGCACGAATCGATTCGCGAATCCGGTCGAATCACGGACGGAATCGGCGCGACGGATCTTCACGGACCGGCCGTGGCGATCGTTACCGACGCACGGCGTTGTGCCCAAAGCGGCCGGCGACCCGGCCGCTCGAGACAAAGCGCCGCCGCGTCCGCAAGGGATGAGCCTGGGCCCGGATGTATCCGCGGATTCAGGCGCGCGCAGATAAAAATTTTGGCCGCGGTGATGTCTCTCGAGAGACGTTTGCAATAAATATCCGCGCTAGAATTTCCGCTTATAAAATCATTGCACTCAGTAATACTTCAAAACAATTTTGTGACGTTGCGACGTTACAACAACGCAAATCAATTCCACAGATCGAATGATATCGATGTTGCTTGGATAAGCTGCGACAGATCATAAGAAACGGCATAGAGAAATCTCGGACGCGAGATCTCTCTAAATAATCTGCACTTAAGATTGCAGAATTCAACAACATCGATCGCTGCGAGGGTCGGATAAACCGGACTCGTTGGTGTTATCGGGTCTCGAAGCTTTGGAGATATCTATGAAGCTCTTGAAGAGCTCGCTGCTCGGCTCGGCCGCCGCCTTCGCGGCGATCGGAGCCGCCCAGGCCGCCGACCTTCCGATCAAGAAGGCGGCGCCGATCGAGTACGTCCGCGTCTGCTCCGCCTTCGGGGCCGGCTTCTTCTACATCCCGGGCACCGACACCTGCCTGCGCATCTCGGGCCGCGCCCGGTTCGAGGGCGGCTACATGGCCAGCTACTCGCGCCAGGGCTCCAACGGCGACACCTCGGGCTACCAGGGCCGGATGCGCATCAACATGGATGCCCGCACCCAGACCGCCTACGGTACGCTCCGCGCCTTCGTGCGCCTCGATGCCGGCAGCCGCACCGGCTATTCCGGCATCGGCCAGTCCGGCACCCAGCAGCGCATCGGCCAGGCCTACGCCTCAACGGGCGTCGATCAGGTGGGTCGCGATCAGCAATACATGAACGTCGACAAGGCGTTCATCCAGTTCGCCGGCCTGACCGCCGGTCGCGCGTCCTCGTTCTTCGACTTCTACGCGCACGACTTCGAGATCACCGGCAGCACGCTCGGCTCGGACAACGCCTCGACCAACCTGCTCGCCTACACGGCGGTGCTGGGCAACGGCGTGTCGGCGACCCTGTCGGTGGAAGACCCGGTCTTCCGCCGCACGCCGATCTTCGCGCCCTACGCGTCCACCGTCAGCCCCGTGTTCGTCGGCTACACCCGGGGCGCTCCGACCGTGCTGAGCACGATCGACACCGTCCAGCGCGAGCGTCTGCCCGACTTCGTCGGTGCCCTGCGCCTCGACCAGGCCTGGGGCTCGGCTCAGATCTCGGCCGCCACCCATGAGCTGAACGTCGGCAACATCACGACGCCTTCCGTCGCTGGCGCGAACGTCAACATCGCGCACACCAACAGCGTCCAGGCCTGGGCGGTGCAGGGCGGCTTGAAGGTGAACACCCCGTTCGTCGCGCCGGGCGACGCTCTGTACCTCCAGGGCGCCTACAGCGACGTCGCGCAGCTCTACACGGGCTATTCCGCGTATAGCGGGTCCTACGCGCAGAACCCGGCGACGATCCAGGGCCAGAAGTTCAACCAGTTCTTCTCGGACGCGACGATCAATCCGTTCACCGGCCAGCTGCAGACCTCGCAGAGCTTCACCGCAGTGGCGTCGTACCTGCACTATTGGTCGCCGGAATGGCGTTCGGCCCTGTTCGGCTCCTACGGTGAGCAGAGCTTCTCCCGCGCCGCCCGTCTCGCGCAGGGGGCCGCCTATGGCCTCGCGGGCTCGAGCCTCATCTCCGGCCCCAACGCCGTCGGCGTGCCGGGCACCCGGTTCTATCAGCTCAGCCAGGCGCTTCGCGACAACTACCAGTTCGTCGCCGGTGCGAGCCTGATCTGGTCGCCGGTGAAGGACCTCGATATCGGCGTCGAGGGCTACTACACGCAGATCGGACTGAAGAGCGGCCGGGTGATCGACCAGGACAAGAGCCCGACCGCCTACAACAACGTCGCCGGCATCAACAACGGCACCTTCGTGCCGCGTACCGCGACGCAGGACTCGATCTCGCAGGTCCGCTTCCGCGTCCAGCGCGACTTCTGATCGCCAGAGCGGTGCCGGGGCTTCGGTCCCGGCGCCCGTCCTCGTGCATCTCGACTTCGAAGGCCCGGCTCCGCGCCGGGTCCTTTTTGTACCGGACGCCCCGCGCCGACCGGTCGCGCCAGATCCGGCAGGCCCGGCATCGCGCCGTCATTGGCGCCGGCACGATGTCCGAAAGGTCCGGTCGCACTGCGCCTGCCGCGTCGGCCTTGGCCGAGGCCTCCACCAGCGGCGTGACGCCCGGGGGCATCGACACGCTGTCTTTATTCGCGCGCTGGGCTCGCACGAATCTGTTTGTAAAAGCAATAACGTAATAAAAGCAAAAATAGAAATACCGAATTACTGACTTATAGTCAGGATATGTGATCGTTTAGATTTTAAAAACAAGACCGAACCATTGGGGCTGGCGATGCGGATATTGACATCTCTTCTGCTGGGCTCGCCCTCCGTGCTCGCGCTAGCCGGGGGAGCCAACGCGGTCGACCGTCCGGTCGGGACGGCGGCGCCGATCGCGTATGTCCGGGTCTGCTCGGCCTACGGCGCCGGCTTCTTCTTCATCCCGGGTGCCGACACCTGCCTGCGCATCTCCGGCCGCGCCCGGTTCGAGGGCGGCTACATCACCAGCTATACCCGGCAGGCCGGCTCCAACGGCGGCGACACGTCGGGCTATCGCGGGCTGCTGCGCTTCAACCTCGATGCCCGCACCCAGACCGCCTACGGCACCCTGCGCGCCTTCGTGCGCCTCGAGGCCGGCAGCCGGACCGGTGCGGCCGGCGTGGGCCGATCCGGCACCCAGGAGCGCATCGGCTCGGCCTACGTCGCCACCGGCGTCGATCAGGCCGGGCGCGTCCAGCAGGTCGTGAACGTCGACAAGGCGTTCATCCAGTTCGCCGGGCTCACGGTCGGTCGCGCCTCCTCGTTCTTCGACTTCTATGCCCATGATTTCGAGCTGTCGGGCAGTGCCGCCGGCTCGGATGTCGCCTCGACCAACCTGCTCGCCTACACGGCGACCCTCGGCAACGGCCTGTCGGCGACCCTGTCGGTGGAAGACCCGGTCTTCCGCCGCACGCCGATCTTCGCGCCCTCGGGGGGCGCCACTCCGGTCAGCCCGGTCTTCGTCGGCTATACACGCGGCGCCCCGTCGAGCTTCGCCGCCATCGACAGCATCCAGCGCGAGCGGCTGCCGGATTTCGTCGGCGTCCTGCGCCTCGACCAAGCCTGGGGCTCCGCGCAGCTCTCGGCCGCCACCCATGAGCTGAACGTCGGCAACGTCGGGCTCGGCACCGGTTCGAACGCCGCCGTCGCGCGCACCAACAGCGTCCAAGGCTGGGCGGTGCAGGGCGGCGTGAAGGTGAACACGCCGTCCGTCGCGCCGGGCGACGCCCTGTACCTCCAGGGCGCCTACGGCGACGGCGCGCAGTTCTACACGGGCTATTCGGCGTTCAGCGGCTCCGCCGGACAGAGCCCGGCGACGATCCAGGGCCAGACATTCCAGCAGTACTTCTCGGACGCGACGATCGACCCGTTCACCGGCCGGCTGCAGACCTCGCAGAGCTTCACCGTGGTGGCGTCGTACCTGCACTACTGGTCGCCGGACTGGCGCTCGGCCGTCTTCGGCTCCTACGGCGCGCAGGCCTTCTCCCGCGGCGCCCGCCCCGCGCAGGGCGCGGCCTACGGCGTGGTGAGCACCCTCGCCGGCGGCAATCCCTTCGGCACCAACGCGGTCGGCGTCCCGGGCACGCGGTTTTATCAACTGAGCCAGGCGCTCCGCGACACCGACCAGTTCGTGGCCGGCGCGAGCTTGATCTGGTCGCCGGTGAAGGACCTCGATGTCGGCGTCGAGGGCTACTACACGCAGATCGGCCTGAAGAGCGGCCGGGCGATCGATCTCGACAAGAGCCCCGGCGCCTACGGTGCCATCGCTCAGATCAACGCCGGCAGTTTCGTCCCCCGCACGACGACCCAGGATTCGGTCTCGCAGATCCGCCTGCGGGTCCAGCGCGACTTCTGAGCCCGTATCGCGGCGCCGCGGCATCCGAGGCCCAGCCCTGCACCGGGCCTCCTTGGTTTCGCGAATCGCGGCGGGAGGTTCCCCGGGACCGGACTGAGCGGTGGCGCTCAAGGGCCTCGCGATTCGTCGATGAGGACCGGCGCGCCGGTCCTCGGTCAGGATGGCGGCTCGATCGCCGCCGATCACGACGCGGTTGGCGCAAGCGCGCCACCTGTGTGGGCCGGTGCACCGCCCCTTCGGCAAGACGGCCGCATCGCCAAGCCATTCGTCATGATCAATGATCGATTGCATCTTGCTCGACCAAGTGAATTGACAGCACGGCCAATTGGTTTGACCGCCAATATCTTCCAATCAATATTGATACCATAGTAGATTGAAAAGTAGTTCGCATTGAGTTGCAGATCGGCAACAAGATCATAAATGCTATGACGACGCATTGAATCGCTGTTGCTTGCTAAAGATCGGGATCCCAGGATCATCCGAGACAGATGTGATGCGCGAAGAACCGTGCGTCACTCTTCTACAAATAAAAAAACCTAAGAAAAGTCTGCGTTCTGCAGAAAACGGGAAGCGTTGCCGTCTTCGGCTTCAAACTTCTGGGGGTCTTGATGACTTTATTGAACCATTTCTTGCTCGGATCCGCGACCGCGTTCGTCGCAGTCGGTTCCGCCCACGCTGCCGACCTTCCGATCAAGAAGGCGGCGCCGATCGAGTACGTCCGCGTCTGCTCCGCCTTCGGGGCCGGCTTCTTCTACATCCCCGGCACCGACACCTGCCTGCGCATCTCGGGCCGCGCCCGGTTCGAGGGTGCGTACCAGACCTCGTCCAGCCGCCAGCCGGGCGCTGTCGGCGAGACGTCGGGCTATCGCGGGTTGGCGCGCTTCAACCTGGATGCCCGCACCCAGACGGCCTACGGCGCCCTGCGCGCCTTCGTGCGCCTGGATGCCGCCTCCCGCACGGGCGTCATCCATTCCGGCACCATGCTGCGCATCGGCCAGGCCTACGGCGCCACCGGTGTCGACGAGCGGGGCCAGGCGCAGCAATACGTGAACGTCGACAAGGCGTTCATCCAGTTCGCCGGCCTCACCGCCGGTCGCGCGTCGTCGTTCTACGACTTCTACGCTCACGATTTCGAGATGTACGGCGCGACGTCCGGCTCCGACAATTCCTCGACCAACCTGCTCGCCTACACGGCCACCTTGAGCAACGGCGTCACGGCGACCCTGTCGGTGGAAGACCCGGTCTTCACCCGCTCTCCGATCTTCTCACCGACTGCGACCGCGGTCGCCCCCGTCTTCGTCGGCTACACCGGCGGCCGGCCGTCGCGCTACGGCAACGTCGACGCCGTCCAGCGCTCGCGGCTGCCCGATTTCGTCGGCGCCCTGCGGATCGATCAGGCCTGGGGCTCCGCCCAGATCTCGGCCGCCACGCACGAGATCAACGTCGGCAACCTCAGCACCAACCCGGCCGCGGGAGCGGGCGGCGTCCTCACCGGGATCCGGCATGCCAATTCGGTCCAGGGTTGGGGCGTGCAGGGCGGCGTGAAGATCAACCTGCCGGCGATCGCCCCGGGGGATACCCTCTACCTGCAGGGGGCCTACGCCAACGGCGCACAGAGCTATGCCGGCTATTGCATGGTCGCCGGCTGCTACGCGCAGTCCAACACCGGCTTCGATACGCAGAAGTTCGAGCAGTACTTCGCCGACGCGTCGGTCAACCCGTTCACCGGCCAGCTCCAGACTTCGACCAGCTTCTCGGCGGTGGCGTCGTACCTGCACTACTGGTCGCCGGAATGGCGCTCGGCCCTCTTCGGCTCCTACGGCGAGCAGGATTTCTCGGCCAGTGCCCGCCTGGCCCAGGGCGCCCTGTTCAGCCTGGTGAACCCGAGCGGCAACAGCTTCGGGACCAACGGCGTCGGCGTCCCCGGCACCCGGTTCTACCAGCTGAGCCAAGCCCTGCGGGACACTTACCAGTACGTGGTCGGCGGCAGCCTGATCTGGTCGCCGGTGCTCGATCTCGATATCGGCGTCGAGGCCTTCTACACCCAGATGGGTGTCAGGAACGGCCGCGTGATCGACCTCGACAAGGGCCCGGGTGCCTACGCGAACGTCGCCGCCATCAACGCCGGCACGTTCGTGCCGCGCACCGCGACGCAGGATTCGATGACGCACGTCCGCTTCCGCGTGCAGCGCGACTTCTGATCCGATCAGCCGGCGCCGGGCATCCAACCCCGGCGCCGTTCACGATCGTCTGTCCATGCGACGACTGAAGGTGCCGGCTTAATCCCTGACTCCAATACAGGCAGCGCGCTTTGTCCCGCGGTTCGCGTTGCCGCCCTGTGCGGGCGCTGATACGCCGGATCCGACTTTATCTCCGCCGACCGGGCGGCCCAGGTCGCGACCGTCGGGGCGATCGGGGCCGCACGGCGAAGGCCGGAAGGGCCCGCGCGTGGTCGGAAGTCCGGAGGAAGCCGATGACCAGTAGCGCCTCGACGAGTCCCGTGCCGACGCCGCTCAACGAGCGCCGCGCAGCACGGTTCTGGCCCGAGGGCTGGTGGCGCCTGGTCGACATGAAGATCGGCATCATTCCACTGCCGCTCTACGTCATCGTGGCGATCCTGCTGGTGGTCCTGGTCCAGGAGGGCGAGGTCAAGCCGGACGGGCCGACCATGATCGCCGTCCTGGTGATGGGCGGCTTCACCTGCGCCGAGATCGGCAAGCGCATCCCCATCCTGCGCAACATCGGCGCGGGCGCGATCTTCGCGACCTTCATCCCGTCGGCGCTCGTCTACTACAAGCTGGTACCGCCCCAGATGGAGAAGGCGATCTTCGATTTCACGAAGTTCACCAACTTCCTCTACATCTACATCGCCACGATCATCGTCGGCTCGATCCTGGGCATGGATCGCGACGTCCTGATCAAGGGCTTCCTCAAGATCTTCGCACCCCTCGCGGTGGGCTCGGTGGCGGCCGCCATCGTCGGCACCCTGGTCGGCACCGCGCTCGGGCTCGGCCCCTACAAGACCTTCTTCTTCATCGTCGTGCCGATCATGGCCGGCGGCGTCGGCGAGGGCGCGATCCCGCTCTCCATCGGCTACGCGGCGATCCTGGGCCAGCAGCAGGGCGTCGTGTTCGCCCAGGTGCTGCCGCCGGTGATGCTCGGCTCGCTCACCGCGATCATCTTCGCCGGCACCCTCAATTATGTCGGCAAGCGCTATCCCCACCTCACCGGGGAGGGCCGGCTCCAGCCGGGCGCGGAGGGCATGGAATCGAGCGACGCCCAGGCCCGCTCCGAGGCGGCCCGCGGCCAGATCGACGCCGCCACGATCGGCGCGGCCGGGCTCACGGCCATCACCCTCTACCTGCTCGGGGTCGTAGCCCACCACCTCGTCGGCCTGCCGGCGCCGGTGGCGATGCTGTTCCTGGCGGTGTTCGCCAAGCTCGGCAGCGCCGTGTCGCCCCATCTCCAGGCTGGCGGCTTCGTGGTGTACAAGTTCGTGCAGGTCTCGATGACCTACCCGCTGCTCTTCGCCATCGGGGTGGCGCTGACCCCGTGGAACGAGCTGATGGCGGCGTTCACCCTGGTGAACCTGATCACCATCGTGTCGACGGTGTCCACGCTGATGGTCACCGGCTTCTTCGTCGGCCGGGCGCTCGGGATGTACCCGATCGAGACCGCGATCGTGAACGCCTGCCACAGCGGCCAGGGCGGCACCGGCGACGTGGCGATCCTCACGGCGGCCAACCGCATGGCGCTGATGCCGTTCGCCCAGATCGCCACCCGGATCGGCGGCGCCCTGACCGTCACCGGGACGATCATCGCGATGAAATGGATCGGCGCGTGAATCGAGACCGGGGAGCGTTGCATCATGGCCGGTGATCCGGGCGCCGTCGGGGCGAGCCTTCAATCCAGGATCGGGGCGATCCTCCGCTCGACGAGCGGCAACTTCCTGGAGATGTTCGATTTCTTCCTGTTCGGGTTCTACGCCAGCTCCATCGCGCGGGCGTTCTTCCCCTCGGGCAACGAGACCACCGAGCTGCTCCTGACCTTCGGGACCTTCTGGCTCGGCGCGCTGATGCGGCCCCTCGGGGCGATCGTGCTCGGCGCCTACATCGACCGGATCGGGCGCCGGAAGGGCCTGATCGTCACCCTGGCGATCATGGCGAGCGGCACGGTGCTGATCGCCTTCTGCCCGAGCTACGGCACCATCGGCATCGCCGCGCCCCTGATCGTGCTGGCCGGCCGCCTGCTGCAGGGCTTCTCGGCCGGCGTCGAGATCGGCGGCGTCTCGATCTACCTGTTCGAGATCGCCACGCCCGGGCGGAAGGGCTTCTACACGTCGTTCCAGTCGGCGAGCCAGCAGGTGGCGATCATGTTCGCGGCCGTGATCGGCTACGGGCTGAACGCCTACCTGACCAAGCAGCAGATCGGCGATTTCGGCTGGCGCATCCCGTTCTTCATCGGCTGCCTGATCGTGCCGTTCATCTTCTTCATCCGGCGCTCCCTGCAGGAGACCCAGGAATTCGCCCAGCGGACCCACCATCCGAGCACGCGCGAGATCCTCACCACGGTCGCCGCCAACTGGCGGATCGTGCTGCTCGGCATGATGCTCTCCACCATGACCACGGTGACCTTCTACATGATCACCGTGTACACGCCGACCTTCGGCAAGACCGTCCTCAAGCTCACCGAGACCGACAGCCTCACCGTCACCCTGTGCGTGGCGATCACCAACTTCATCTGGCTGCCGGTGGGCGGCGCGCTGTCGGACGCGATCGGGCGCAAGCCGGTGCTGCTCACCATCTCGGTCCTGTCGCTGCTGACCACCTATCCGGCGCTGCACTGGCTGGTGGCCGATCCGACCTTCGCCAAGATGCTCGGCGTCGAATTGTGGTTCTCATTCTTCTTCGGCGTCTACAACGGCGCGATGATCGTCTCGCTGTCCGAGGTCGTGCCGGCGCATGTGCGGGCCAGCGGCTTCTCCCTGGCCTACAGCCTCGCCACGGCCCTGTTCGGCACCGCCACCCCGATGGTCTCGACCTACCTGATCGAGCAGACCGGCGACCGGGCGGCCCCGAGCTATTGGCTGATGGCGGCGGCCGCCTGCGGGATCGTCGCCACGCTCAGCCTGTTCCGGGGCGGCAAGCGGGAAGCCAGGATCCCCGCCCACGCCTGAGGACGAGACGCGCCGCCATCTCCGGAGCGGCGTTTCTGCCGGGTCCCGGATCGCCGTGCGCGGGTGCCCGGGAGAGGGCGGTTCCATCCGAAATGGTGAGGGGCCGGAAGCAGCTCAGGTCGCCTGCCAGATCCGGATCCGCGTCTTGAAGGCGGCGCGGATATGGGCCCGCGCCGCCGCCTCGGCGCCGTCGCCGTCATGGGCGCGGATCGCCGCGACGATCGCGGCGTGCTCGTCGAGCGATTCGAGCGCGCGTTCCGGGGCGGCGAGCGTCGTCGCGCCCGGCAGCAGCACCAGCGACAGGCGCATCGTCTCCAGGGTGTGCTGCAGGAAGCGGTTGCGCGCGGCGGCGTGGATCTGTCGATGGAACAGGCGGTTGGTTCGCGCCAGCGCCGCCCCGTCGCCGGCCAGCGCCCGGTCCCGGGCAATCATCTCTTCCAGAAGCTCGGTCTCGACCGCGCTGGCATGGATCGCGGCGAGCCTGGCCGCGGTTCCCTCCAGCACCTCGCGCATGTCGTAGAGTTCGCTGACCTGCCCGTAATCGAGCTGCGCCACGCTGGCACCGCGGTGCGGCTCGTGGGCGACGAGGCCCTGCGCTTCCAGCCGGCCCAACGCCTCGCGCACCGGCGTGCGGCTGATCGCGAAACGCTCCGCCAGCTCGGCCTCGCGCAGGCGGCTGCCGGGGGCGAGCTCGCCCTCCTCGATCGCCTGCAGCAGCCGCTCGTAGGCGGCGGCACCGTTGGAGCGCTCAGACTCGCTCGCCTTCATGGCCGGGCTCTCCTCGGCCGTGGCCATAGCGCGAAACGATGGCCGCAGGAACGCTTGCTCCGCATTGCATGCAAGCGTATACAATAATTGAAGCGCGGTTCGGATGACGGAGGCGGCGATGCAGGATCGGCGGGCGGGACCCTTTGATATCGTGGTGGTTGGCTCCGGCAACGCCGCCATGAGCGCGGGCCTCGCCGCCCTGGAGCGCGGCGCCTCGGTGCTGATGATCGAGAAGGCGGAGCCGGATCTGGCCGGCGGCAACACCGCCTACACCGCCGGCGCCATGCGGTTCGTCTACCAGGGCAACGACGACCTGATCCCGCTGCTCGCCGACCCGGACGACCAGCGCCTGCCGCGGACCGATTTCGGCGCCTACACGGCGCAGACCTTCGAGACCGACCTCCTCGGCTTCAACGACGGCAGGCCGCTGTCGCGCGAGCAGCGCATCCTGATCGACGAGAGCGGCGCGGCCCTGCGCTGGCTCTCGACGCAAGGCGTGAAGTTCGAGCCGATCTACGCCCGGCAATCCTTCGAGAAGGACGGCCGCTTCGTGTTCTGGGGCGGCCTGACGCTCGCGACCCACGACGAGGGGTTCGGTCTCGCCCGTGCGGAGCTTGAGGCCTTCACGAAGGCCGGCGGCGAGATCCGCTACGGTTGCCCGGCCACCGGGCTGATCGTCGAGGCGGGCCGCGTCGTCGGCGTGGAGACGCCGCAGGGCGCGTTCCGGGCCGGGGCGGTGATCCTGGCCTGCGGCGGCTTCGAATCGAACCCCGCGCTGCGGACCCGGTTCATCGGCGCGGGCTGGGACAAGGCCCGGGTGCGCGGCACGCCGCACAACCGCGGCGACGGGCTGGAGATGGCGCTCGCGCTCGGCGCCAAGCCGCACGGCTTCTACGGCGGCTGCCACGCCACCCCGATGGACCTGCACACGCCCGATTACGGCAACCTCGACCTGCCGCACGGCGAGCGCAAGCACTACCGCAAGATCTGCTACTTCCTGGGCCTCATGCTGAATGCCGCCGGGCAGCGGTTCGTCGACGAGGGCAAGAACTTCCGCAACTACACCTACGCCCAGTTCGGCCGCTCGATCATGGAGCAGCCCGGGCACGTCGCCTGGCAGATCTTCGACGCCAAGGTCGATCACCTGCTCTACAGCGAGTACCGGTTCCACGACGCCCACTTCGTCGAGGCCGACACGCTCGACGGGCTGCTCGACAAGCTCGACGGCATCGACCGGGCTGCGGCCCGGCGCACCATCGCGGACTTCAACGCCGCCGTGGACGACGCCGTGCCGTTCGACCCCACCGTGAAGGACGGCCGCGGCACCAAGGATCTGCCCCTGCCGAAGTCGAACTGGGCGCAGGCGATCGAGACCGGGCCGTTCAAGGCCTACCCGGTGACGGGCGGCATCACCTTCACGTATGGCGGCGTCGAGGTCGGGGAGGGTGGCGGCGTCCGGCGCGAGGACGGCAGCGAGATCCCCGGTCTCTACGCCTGCGGCGAGATGGTCGGCGGCGTGTTCTTCAACGGCTATCCCGGCGGCTCGGGCCTGACCTCCGGCGTGGTCTTCGGGCGGCGGGCCGGCTACGGCGCCGCGGAGGCCGTGCGGGGTTAGAAGATCCGGTGGTTTCTCGGATCTCTTCGTCAATCGCGGATCCCAAGGCCGCAGGATGAACCACCCTGTCATTCCGGGGCGCCGCAGGCGGCCCCGGGATGACAAGGAGGGTGATGGAACGGCCCGGGAATTCTGACGCGTCTGAAAGACATCGTATTCCGGGGTGACCTCGCGCCATCGGCGGGCGGGATACGGGACGGCGCGCGTTCGCCATCGTCGCAAGCACCTGTCCCCATCGAACGCGCGCGCGTAGAAGACGCCCATGTCAGACAGGCAGGCCGTCTTCACCATCACCCGGGGCGTCCCGTTCCTGCCGGCGCTGGCCGAGGCGCTGCTGTCCGGCCGGCTGGTCGGGCCCGTGGCGGACGATCCGCTGGCGCTCGCATCAGTCACCATCTACCTGCCGACCCGCCGGGCCGCGCGGGCGCTGGGCGCGATCCTGGCCGAGCGGCTCGGCCGGCGGGCCCACGAGCGGGGCGCGCCCGGCTACGCGGCCCTGCTGCCCCGGATGATCCCCCTGGGCGAGGCCGACGAGGCGGAACTCGACCTCGCCTCCGAGCCGCTGCTCGAGGACAACGATCCCCTCAGCACGCCGATGCCGCCGCTGGAGCGTCGGCTGATCCTCGCCCGCCTGGTCCAGGCCTGGGCGAAATCCGTGGACCGGACCCTGCTGCCGCTGGACGCCGAGGTGCCGTTCCTGGTGCCGTCCTCCCCCGCCGACGCAGTCGGGCTCGCGGGCGATCTCGAACGGCTGATGGATGCGCTCACCGTCGAGGGGCTGCCCTGGTCGGAGATCGGCGCCGCCGTGGAGGCCGAGTATTCGCGCTATTTCGGCCTGACGCTGGATTTCGTGAAGATCGCCGCCGAGAACTGGCCGAAGCTCCTGGCCGAGCGCGGCCTGTCCGATCCCGTCGCCCGCGCCCGCGGCCTCGTCCTCGCCGAGGGGCGGCGCCTCGCGCGGACCGCGCCGACGGATCCCGTGGTCGTCGCCGGATCGCTGGGCTCCGTGCCCGCCACCGCCCGGCTGATCGCGGCGGTGGCGAAGCTGCCCCGGGGCGCCGTGGTCCTGCCCGGGCTCGACCTCGACCTCGACGCCGCCGGCTGGTCCGGCATCGACACCGGCGAGGGGTTTTCCCGGGTGATCGCCCACGGGCACCCCCAGGCGGTGCTGCACCGGCTGCTCGGGCCGGACAACCTCGCCCTTCCGCGCGCGGACGTCGTCGCGCTGGGAGCTCCGGATCCCGGGCAGGTGGCCCGGGCCGCGCTGCTGTCGCAGGCCCTGCGCCCGGCCGACACCACCGATGCCTGGGCCGACCTCGACCCGGAACAGCGCGACGCGATCGCCGAGGACGGCCTCGCGGGGTTGGCGCTCACGGAGGCCGCCGACGAGCGGGAGGAGGCGCTGGTCGCCGCACTGGCCCTGCGCGAGACGCTTCAGGTCCCGGGCGCCACCGCGGCCCTGGTCACGCCCGATCGCGGTCTCGCCGGGCGTGTCGCGGTGGAGCTGCTGCGCTGGGGCATCGTCGCCGAGGATTCGGCCGGGCTGGCTCTGGCCGGGAGCCCGGCGGGCCGGCTCGCCCGGTTGACCGCGGAACTGGCCGCCGACCTCGCCCGCAACCAGGCCGACGCGATCCCGGCCCGGCTGATCGCGCTGCTGTCGCACCCGATGGTCCGCCTCGGCCTGCCCCGGTCCGACGTGGTGCGCGGCGCCGCCGCCCTGGAGATCGGGCTGCTGCGCGGTCCCGTCCCGGCCCCGGGCTTTCCGGGGTTGCGCAATGCCCTCGCCGCCGAGCGGGTCGGGCCGCCGGAGCGCCGCCCGAGGGCCAAGCGCCGCCTGAAGGACATCGACTGGGATCTCGCCGCCGACCTGCTCGCCCGGCTGGAGCAGGTCTTCGCCGCGTTCCCCGGTCCGGACGGCGCCGTCGACTGCGATCTCGTCGCCACCGCGGCCCTGCACCGCGCCGCCTGCGACTGGCTGATCGCCGGCCCGGAGGACGGCGCGCAAGAGGCACCGCAAGAGGCACAGCAAGACGCCTCAGGGGACGTCCCGCAAGACGCCTCGAAAGACGCCTCGCGAGATGCCGCTGAACAGGCTGCGGACGGCTCCCTGTCCTGCCTCGATGCCCTGTTCGACGACCTGGAGATGGCCGAGCCCGGCCTGATGCCGGGGCGGTTCGACGATTACGCGACCTTCTTCACATCGCTCGCCCGGGAGCGCCTGGTCGGCTGCTCGGGCGAGGCGCCGCATCCGCGCCTGCGCATCCTCGGCCTGCTGGAGGCGCGGCTGCTGTCGGTGGACCGGGTGGTGCTCGGCGGGCTCGACGAGGGCGTCTGGCCGGTGCGGACCCTGACCGACGCGTTCCTCAACCGGCCGATGCGCGAGCGGGTCGGTCTAAACCCGCCCGAGCGGCGGATCGGCCAGATGGCGCACGACTTCGTGCAGGCGCTGGGCTGCCGCGACGCGGTGATCACCCGGGCGCTCAAGCGCGAGGGCTCGCCGACCGTGCCGTCGCGCCTGATCCAGCGCCTGCGTGCGCTGGCCGGCGACGCGCGCTGGGAGGCGGTGCTGGAGGCCGGCCGGCGCTTCACCGCCCTCGCGGCCCGCCTCGACGCGGCCCCACCCGAGAGGCGGCTGAAGCGCCCGGCTCCGAAGCCCGACCCGGCCCTGTTCCCGCGCTCGCTCAGCGTCACCGAGATCGAGACGCTGGTGCGCGACCCCTACAGCATCTTCGCCCGCCACGTGCTCGGGCTCGACCCCCTGGAGCCGCTGGCCGCGGTGCCGAGCGTGGCGACCCGCGGCTCCCTCGTGCACGACATCTTCTCGGAGTTCGCCAGCGCCCATCCACAGGGTCTGCCCGGGCAGCCGGAGGAGCGCCTGCTCGCCATCGCGGCCAACGCGTTCGGCGAGATCGCCGACACCTATCCGGAACTCTACGCCGAGTGGTGGCCGCGCTACGAGCGCATGGCCGCCGCCTACCTCGCCTGGGAGGCGCAGCGGCGGCCGGCCCTGCGCCGCATCCACCCGGAGGTGTCCGGGCGCTGGGTGATCCCCATGGGCCGCGAGAGCTTCACCCTGCGGGCCCGGGCCGACCGGATCGAGCTGCGCCCGGACGGCACCGCCTGCATCGTCGACTACAAGACCGGCACGCCGCCCTCGGCCAAGATGATCTTTACCGGGTTCTCGCCGCAGCTCACCTTGGAGGCGGCGATGCTGATGCACGGCGCCTTCGACGGGGTGCCGCCGGTCAAGGCCACGCCGGACCTGCTCTACGTTCACGCCTCGGGCGGCCGGAAGCCGTTCGTCCCGATTCCTGTGAAGCCGCCCCGCGGCGAGGAGCGCAGCGTCGACGCGATCGTGGCCGAGCACGCCGCCCGCCTGAAGGGCCTGGTCGCCCGGTTCATGACCGGCGAGGCGGCCTACACGGCCCGGCCCTACCCGCAATATGCCAGCCAGTACGGGGCGTACGACCACTTGGCCCGGGTGCTGGAATGGTCGCTGGGTGGGGAGGAGGGCGGGGAGGGCTGACGCGATCCGCGCTTGCTCGACCAGGGGCGGTGCGCGGTAAGGTCGTGCCCGGGCGCGACTGGCGAAGGCTTGGAAGCCGCGTTCCTCGAGACGAGGGCCGGATGGCTGGACCGAAACCCCTGGCGGACCCCGTTGCCAGAGCACGATCATCGGGCTCTGGCGCTGCGCCGCACGGTGGTTTCGCGGCGCTCGTTCCCGAACTGGGGGTGACCGATCTCGAGAGGAGCCTGCACTTCTGGCGTGACTTGCTCGGTTTCGCGATTGCCTACGATCGGCCGGCCGCGCGCTTCGCTTACCTGACGCGAGGTTCGGTGCAGATCATGCTGTATCAGATCAACGGGTCTTGGGAGACGGCGGAACTGGAATACCCGTTCGGCCGGGGCATCAACTTTCAGACCAAGATCGAACCGCTGGATCCGGTTCTGGCGGCGCTCGCGGCGGTAAGCTGGCCGTTGTTCGAGGGGCCGCGCGAGGCTTGGTACCGAGTCGGGGAGGCCGAGCACGGCCAGCGGGAATGTCTCGTGCAGGATCCCGACGGTTACCTCGTCCGCCTCGTCGAGAGCCTGGGAATCCGGGCCGCCGTCGGAGATTGACGGTGGGTCTTGTCGCACCCTCGACAGAGCCTGGCGCAGTCTGGAGGATGCGCCGGGTTCCTCTCCCGCACGGCAGACGGGACCGGCGGCTCGTGCCGGAAACTCAGGCCCGTCCGGATCCGCGAAGGCGTCGGGCGCACGGGGAATCGGAGCGTGATCGAACGTCTCACAGCCCTTCTGAATGAGGCGGCGGGAGATGGGGATGGCCAGAGGGAGGCCATCCTGTCCCAAAAATCAGAAGAACGCCTGCAGTCCCGTCTGGGCGCGGCCCAAAATCAACGCGTGGACGTCGTGGGTGCCCTCGTAGGTGTTCACCGTCTCGAGGTTCTGGGCGTGGCGCATCACGTGGTACTCGCCCATGATGCCGTTGCCGCCGTGCATGTCGCGGGCGGTGCGGGCGATATCGAGGGCCTTGCCGCAATTGTTGCGCTTGATCAGCGAGATCATCTCGGGGGCCATCCGGCCCTCGTCCATCAGCCGCCCGACCCGCAGCGAGGCCTGCAGCCCGAGGGTGATCTCGGTCTGCATGTCGGCGAGCTTCTTCTGGACCAGTTGGGTCTGGGCGAGGGGACGCCCGAACTGCTTGCGCTCCAGGGTGTAGTTGCGCGCCCGGTGCCAGCAATCCTCGGCCGCGCCCATCGCCCCCCAGGAGATGCCGTAGCGCGCCCGGTTGAGGCAGCCGAACGGGCCCTTGAGCCCGGAGACGTTGGGGAGCAGCGCGTCCTCGCCGACCTCGACGCCCTCCATGACGATCTCGCCGGTGGTGGAGGCGCGCAGGGACAGCTTGCCCTTGAGGGTCGGGGCGGAGAGGCCCTTCATGCCCTTCTCGAGGAGGAAGCCGCGGATCGCGCCCTCATGCGCGTCGGACTTCGCCCAGACCACGAACACGTCCGCGAAGGGCGCGTTCGAGATCCACATCTTGGCGCCCGAGATCCGGTAGCCGCCGTCGATCTTCTCCGCCTTGGTCTTCATACCGGCGGGATCGGAGCCGGCATCGGGCTCGGTCAGGCCGAAGCAGCCGATCCATTCGCCCGAGGCGAGCTTGGACAGGAATTTCTGGCGCTGCGCCTCCGAGCCGTAGGCGTGGATCGGGTACATCACCAGCGAGGATTGCACGCTCATCATCGAACGGTAGCCGGAATCCACCGCCTCGACCGCCCGCGCCACCAGCCCGTAGGCGACGTAGGAGGCGCCGGCGCAGCCGTATTCCTCCGGGAGCGTCACGCCGAGCAGGCCGAGTTCGCCCATCTTCCGGAACAGCCCGGGATCGGTCTTCTCCTCGGCGTAGGCCTCGACGATGCCGGGCAGGAGCTGCTCCTGCGCGAAGCTCTGAGCCACGTCGCGGATCGCCCGCTCGTCCTCGGTGAGCTGGTCGTCCAGCAGGAACGGGTCCTCCCAGACGAAGCGGGACGAGGCCGGGGCCGACGGTGAGGCGCTGCCCGGGGGGCGCATTGGAGCGTTCATGTGAATTCCTCGCCTACAGGGTGTGGCGGGCTTCGGCCCCGCGCTTGGCGTCAACCTAGACCCAGACGGCCTGCGGTCCAACGCACCCGGTGACGCTGGGCTCCGAGCGTCACGCCCTGCCGAGCAGCATCAGCCAGAGGAGTGTCGTCAGCGGCGCCAGCAGGGTCGAGACCAGCACCGAGGCCGCGACCATCCCGGTCTCGGTCCGGTAGCGGGCGGCCAGCAGGTAGGCGTTGATCCCCACCGGCATGGCGGCGAACAGGGTGGCGACGCCCGCGTAGGCCGTCGGCATCTTGAAGACGTGGAAGGCGAGCACCCACACGGCCAGCGGGTGCAGCAGGTTCTTCAGGCACGCGATCACCAGCGCGCCCTTGAGGTCGAACAGCACCCGGTAGCGCTTGAGCCCCGCGCCGAGCGCCACCAGCGCGCAGGTCGAGGCGGTGCCCGCGAAGGCGTCGATCAGGGCCTTGGGGATCCCGGCCGGGGTGATTCCGAGGCCCTTCATGGCCATGCCGATCAGGAGCGCCACGAAGATCGGGTTCTTGAGCAGGACCAGGCCGAGGCCGCGGAGGCGCGCCAGGACCGGCAGGCCGGAATCGGACTCGATCAGGAAGGTGGCGCAGCCCATCATCAGCGGCAGGTGGACGGCGAGCAGCATGAACAGCGGGAAGGCGCCGTCCTCGCCGTAGGCCTGGAGGATCATCGGCACGCCAACGAACACGGTGTTCGACTGGCTGGCCGCGAAGCCGTGCAGGATCGCGCCGCGCCTTTCGATCCCGGCGCGCCGCCGGGCGATCAGCGTGCCGACGAACCAGGACACGCCCGCCCCGCCGAAATAGGCGGCCCAGTAGGTCCAGGCGATCTCGCCGGTCATCCCCGGCCGGGTCAGCGTGGCGATGATCAGGGCCGGGACCGCCACCGCGAACACGTATTCCGACAGGCCGTCGCTCACCTTGTCGGAGAGCAGGCCTGTCAGCGCCGCGCCCCAGCCGATCAGGACGATCCCGAAGATCGGGGCGATGATGGCGAGGGCGTTCACGGATCGGGTCGGGGCTGCGCGCGGGGGGAACTCGCGCATAGCATGACGAGGCTGGCTTTTGTGCCCCCGGGTGCGCGCCGGGGGCGTGTATAGGGCCTACTTGTTCTCCAGGACCTCGATCGGGTTGGTGCGCTGGCTGGCGGGCGGCTCCTTGGTCAGCTTGGCCCCGCCTTCCCGCTGCCCCTTGACGTCCCTGGGCGCGCCGGGGCCGCCGGTGGCCGTGCCGCCCTGGCCGGATTGGGTCGGAACCGAGCCGGAGGCCAGCTCCAGGCAGGTCACCATCTCGACGTAGGACGGGTAGCCCCCGGCCTTGAACTGGTTCTCGCACTGGCGCTTGGCCGCAGGGCTGTAGCTGCCCCAGTGATCCTGGGCCTGGCGCTTGGCCTCCCGCTCGGACCGGAGGCAGCCATCGTAGTTGGCCTGGTCGCTGATCGAGGTGTTGGCGACCTGCGCCGACTTGCAGGTCGATTCCACGTCGAGATTCGGCACCGTGTCGGCCCGGGCGGATCCGGATGCGAGGGACAGGGCGAGGAGCGCGAGCGCTCCGGGGATGCAGGCGCGGGATTTGGCGGTCCGGGGGGGCATCATGGACGTGAGACTCGCGGTCGAGAGCAGTATGCGGCGGCACAACGCGCAGGACCGGCCTTCGGCACCACGCACCCGCCGATCAATCGCCGTGCGCGCCGCGCAGGGCCTGGTCGAGGTCGCCGAACAGGTCCTGCGTATCCTCGATCCCGGTAGACAGGCGCAGGAGGTCCGGCGGGCAGGGGCTCCCAGGTCCCTCCACCGAGGCGCGGTGCTCGATCAGGCTCTCGACGCCGCCGAGCGAGGTCGCGCGCTTCCACAGCCGCACCCGTGCCGCGGTCGCGATCGCGCCGGCCTCGCCGCCCGCCACCCGGATCGACAGCATGAAGCCGAAGCCGTCCTGCATCTGCCGGCGCGCCACCGCGTGCCCGGGATCGTCGGGCAGGCCCGGATACAGGACGTGGCTCACATGCGGATGCAGGCGCAGGCGCTCGGCGAGCCGCAGGGCGCCGGCCGATTGCGCCGCGGCCCGGAGGTGCAGGGTCCGGAGCGAGCGCATCAGCAGGTAGGCCTCGAAGGGCCCGAGGATCCCGCCGCTGCCGGCGCGGATGCCCCGGATCCGCTCCCAGAACGCGTCCGCCTGCGCGCCGGCGAGCACGCCCGCCACCACGTCGGAATGCCCGTTCAGGATCTTGGTGCCGGAATGCATCACGATGTCGGCGCCCAGGTCGAGCGGGCGGGTGTGGACCGGCGAGGCGGCGGTGGAATCGACCGCGAGCCGCGCTCCGGCGGCGTGGGCGATCTCGGCGGCGGCCGCGATGTCGGTCACCGTCCAGAGCGGGTTGCCGGGGGTCTCGATCCAGACGAGCTTGGTCCGGCCGGGCTCGATCGCGGCGCGCAGGGCCTCCAGGTCGTCGGTGTCTACGAAGGTCAGGGTCAGGCCGCGGCGGGGCGCCTCCTCGCGCAGCCAGCGCTTGAGCGCCCAGTACATGACGGTGCCGGCGACGACGTGATCCCCTGGTTCCAGAGCGCCGAACACGGCGGTCGCCGCCGCCATGCCGGAGCCGAACAGCAGGGCGCCGGCCCGCGCATTCTCCAGCATCGCCAGGACGGCCTCGGCCTCTCGCACGGTAGCGTTGTCGGGCCGGGCGTAGCAGTAGCCCGAGCTGTAGCCGTTGTCGGGATCGCGGATGAACGTGGTGGAGAGGTGCAGCGGCATCACCACCGCGCGGGTCTCTGGCTCGATCCGGCCCATGGCCTGCGCGGCGAGGCTGCGGCGGGAGAAGCCCGCCAGCGTGCCGGTGCCGGTATCCGTATCCCCTTGCGGCGCGTTAGGCTCTGACATCTGGTGATTCCGGCGGATGGAACCGGGCGCGTGCCACGGCGCATGCGTCCCTGCAACCTGTGCAATCTGGATTATGCCGCATCCCGGGAGCCGGCAGGCGCGTGGCGGGATGCGGCTTCCACGGAGAACGAACGACGATGCGGGCCGCGACACAAGTTCCCGAGGCTTCGGCCCTGCCGCGCTGGCTGCGGCTGGCCGCCGCGATCGTGCCGGTGGTGATCACCGCCGCGATCGGCTCGGCGGCGACCCAGGCGGAGATCCCGGGCTGGTACGCGAGCCTGAACAAGCCGTCCTTCAACCCGCCGAACTGGCTTTTCCCCGTGGCCTGGACGGTGCTCTACACGATGATCGCCGTCGCGCTGTGGCGGCTGCTCGGTGCGATGCCCCGCACCGGGCCGAGCCGCGAGGGTTGGTGGCTCGCGCTTGCCGCCTTCCTGGTCCAGCTCGTGCTGAACGCCGCCTGGACACCGGTGTTCTTCACCGCCCACGCGATCGGCTCGGGGCTGATCGTGGTGGCGATGCTGCTGGTGATGGTGCTGTGGACGATCCGGCTGACCTGGCGGTTCGACCGGGCGGCAGCCTGGCTGCTCGTGCCCTACGCCGCCTGGGTCGCCTTCGCGACGCTGCTCAACGCCGCGATCCTGCGGTTGAATTGACGGGGCTCAAGCCCCGGCATGCTCCTCCGATTCCTCCCCCGCCGGCCTGCCGTCGTCGCGGGCGCGGTGGAGCATGAAGATCGCCAGCACCATCGTGAGGATCAGCCCGGCCAGCACGCCGAGCTCGATCATCGAGGCGTTGAACAGTGCCTGCTTCTCCGGGGACCAGTCCTTGGCGTGCGTGATCTCCGAGGATTGCAGGGTGATCACCAGCACCCGTCGGATCGAGGCGATCAGGCCGACGATCAGGAACGGCTCGCAGGTCAGCTTGCCGGACCGCATGGAGACCCGCACGGTATGCAGGATCTCGATCAGCATCAGCAGGAACAGCAGCCGGTCGATGACCTCCAGGATCTGCGTGGCGCCCCCGAGGGAGCGCAGCGCCTCCCAGGTCAACCCGGTGGCCTCGATCAGCGCGACCAGGGCGGTGACCGCCAGGAGCAGGCCGAGCGCCGCGTAAATCGCGTGCTCGGTGTGGAGGAAGATCCCGCTGGCGATCCGCGTCAGGCGCCCTTGCTGTTCGTCGTCCCTGTCGGCCATTGCGCAACGTCCCCCCGGTGAAACCGTGACGGCTGTCGCGGCCCTGGGGCCGCGCGCACGTCGTTCACCGAGTCAGAGCATCAATCCGCGAGCCGGTCACCCCCGTCCGGGACGGTGCTTTAGTGGAAGAACGGCAGCGCGTGCGGCGCCAGGTAGCCGAAGCCGAGCAGCGCCGCCCCGGCCAGTCCCAGAAAACCACCCGCGAAGACCAGGATGGCGATGCCGGTGATCACCTCGGCCGAGGCGAGCACGATGCCGATCTGGAAGGCCGCGGAGGCCAGTTCATAATGGTGGTAGCGCAGCAGCGACAGGTCGCGCCGCTCCTCGGAGGCGCGGGCCTTCGCGGTCAGCTCCTTGCGGCCCTCGCCGGTGGCGGGCTCCGATTCCCAGCGCGCCAGGGTCTTGGCCCATTCGGCGCGCTTGGCCGCGATGGCGTCCTGGTTCGGGCCGGGCGGCACCAGCGCGATCGCCTCGTCGGCGGTCTTCAGCACCGTTGAGCGGATCGTGCGCGCCTGGAAGTAGGCCCATTGGTTGGCCGCCTCGACATTCGAGCCGATCGAATCCGTCTGCGCCGCCTTGCCCAGGGTCTCGCTGAAGGCGAGGAACAAAGCCAGGATCGAGATCAGCAGCGCGACGCGCTTGTTCGAACCCTCGATCGACCCGTGACCACCCGACATCGCTTCCCGTTTCCCCGTTGATTCGTCGGGTGCGACTCACACCCATCCGGGCCCCGCGCGCAATGCCGCGGCGCCCGCCCGCTGCCTATTCGGCCGCGATCCGCGGCGGCAGCGCCCGGCCGTCATTGGCCGGATGCCGCGCCTCGTCGTAGCCCGGCTCGTCCTGCGGGTCGTCCCGCTCGCCGACGAAGCGGCCGAACAGCCGCCCGAGCAGGCGCGAGAGGTCGTCCATCAGCACGAAGATCGCCGGCACGAACACCAGCGACAGCACGGTCGAGACGATCAGGCCGCCGATCACCGCCACCGCCATCGGGGCGCGGAACTCGCCGCCGATGCCGAACGCCATCGCGGAGGGCACCATGCCGGCGGCCATCGCGATGGTGGTCATCACGATCGGCCGGGCGCGCTTGCGGCCGGCATCGACGATCGCGGTGGTGCGGTCGACCCCGGTATGGATCTGCTCGACCGCGAAATCGACCAGCATGATCGCGTTCTTGGTCACCACGCCCATGAGCATCAGGATGCCGATCACCACCGGCATCGAGATCGGCATGTGGCAGATCAGCAGCGCCAGGATCGCGCCGCCGATGGAGAGCGGCAGCGAGAACAGGATGGTGAGCGGCTGCAGGAAGTTGCCGAACAGCAGGATCAGCACGCCGAACACCATCATCAGGCCGGCGCCCATGGCCAGCGCGAAGCCCTCGAACACCTCGCCCATCACCTCGGCGTCGCCGGTCTGGCTGATCGTGACCCCGGGCGGCAGGTTCTTGGCGGTGGGCAGGTTCATTACCTGCTTGATCAGCTCGGCCAGCGCGTCGGTGCCCTGCATGTCGCCCTCGATGGCCACGCGCACGGAGCGGTCGTAGCGGTCGATCCCGGTGGGGCCCTGGCCGAGGCTGATATCGGCCACCGTCGCCAGCGGGACGGCGGCGCCGCCCTTCACCGGAACCTTCAGGGTCTCGAGCTCGGACAGCCGGCCGCGCAGGCTCTCCGGCAGCTGCACCCGGATCGGCACCTGCCTGTCGGTGGCGTTGAACTTGGCGAGGTTCATGCCGATGTCGCCGATCGTCCCGACCCGGACGGTCTCCGCGATGGTGTCGGTGGAGACGCCGAGATCGGCCGCGACGCCGGCCTTCGGGCGGATGCGGATCTCGGTCCGGTCCAGTGGGGCCGTCGACATCACGTTGACGAGGTGCGGGATCTGGGCCGCCTCGCGCTGGAGCTTGGCCGCGACATCGGCCACCACGGCCTTGTCGGGCCCGGCGATGATCAGCGCCATGTCCCGCTGGCCGCTCTCGCGCAGGGCCCAGAACCGGATGTCGGGCTCCTCGCGCAGGATCGCGGCGATCTCCGCGTCGACCTGCTTCTGCGTGCGGTGCCGGGTGTTCTTCGGCGTGAGGTTGATGGTCAGCGTCGCGAGCCGGACCTCTTTCTTGCCGGGCAATTGCCGGCCGCCGTCCACGAACACGCTCTTCACCTCGGGCAGCGCCCGGATCTTCTGCTCGATCGCGTCGCTGAGCTTCACCGTGTCGGGCAGCCGGGCGCCCGGGGGCAGTTCCAGCACGAACAGCGTGCGCGCCTGGTCCTCCGCGGGCAGGAAGCCCGCCGGCAGCAGGCCCGTCGAGGCGATCGAGCCGGCAAAGCACGCGATGCCGAGGATCAGCGTGATGAACTTGTGCCGCACCGACCAGGCCACCAGTCGGGTGTAGCCACGCATCACGATCCCGTCCGTCGTGTGGTCGGGGCCGTGGTCGCGCAGGAAGTAGGCGGCGAGCAGCGGCGTGATCAGCCGCGCCACCAGCAGCGACATGAACACGGCGGCCGCGATGGTCAGGCCGAACTGCTTGAAATACTGGCCCGCGATGCCGCCCATGAACGAGACCGGCGAGAAGATCGCGATGATCGTCGCCGTGATCGCGATGACCGCCAGCCCGATTTCGTCGGCGGCCTCGAGCGAGGCGCGGTAGGGCGATTTCCCCATCCGCATGTGCCGGACGATGTTCTCGATCTCCACGATCGCGTCGTCCACCAGGATGCCGGTGACCAGCGTGATCGCCAGCAGGCTCACGGCGTTGAGCGAGAAGCCGAGCGTGCTCATCACCCAGAAGGTCGGCAGCACCGAGAGCGGCAGCGCCACCGCGGCGATCAGCGTGGCGCGCCAGTCGCGCAGGAACAGCAGCACCACGATGACCGCGAGCGCCGCGCCCTCGATCAGGCCCATCATGGCCGAGTGGTAGTTGCCGATGGTGTTGACGACGCTGGTGTCGATCAGGTCGAACCGCACGTCCGGGTTGCCCGCGTGGAGCGCCGCGATCTTCTTAGCGACCCCGACCGAGACGTCGGCGTCGCTGGCGCCGCTGGCCCGGGAGACCGCGAAGGCCACCACCGGCTCGCCGTTGAAGCGCGCGAAGGTGCGCGGCTCCTCGGCGGTGTCCGACAGGGTCGCCAGCTCGTCGAGCCGGACCTTGCGGTTGCCCGGCACCACGATCGAGGTCTTGGCCAGGGTGTCGAGGCTCGCCGAGGCCGCGAGCGCGCGGATCGACTGCTCCTGCCCGCCGACCTCGCCGCGCCCGCCCGCCATGTCGGCGGAGGTCAGGCGCAGCTGCCGGTTCACGTCCGCCGCGGTGATGCCGAGCGCCAGCAGCCGGTCGGGCTTCAGGGTGACGCGGATCTCCCGGGCGACGCCGCCCAGGCGCTCGACCCCGCCGACGCCCTTCACGCTCTGCAGGCCCCGGGCGACCACGTCGTCCACGAACCACGACAGGTCCTCGGGCGTCATCGCGGGCGCGGAGGCGCCGTAGATCATGATCGGAAGGCCGGCGATCTCGACCCGGGAGACGATCGGCTCGTCGATGGTCCGCGGCAGGTTCTGGCGGATCTTGCTGAGCGCGTCCTTGACGTCGTTGGTCGCGCGATCCTGGTTCACCTCCAGGCGGAACTCGATCGTCGTGGTCGAGATGCCCTCGGTGATGGTCGACAGGATGTGCTTGACGCCTTTCACCCCGGCGACGGAATCCTCGACCCACTTGGTGACCTGGGTCTGAAGCTCGGCCGGCGCTGCGCCGGACTGGGTGATCGTCACCGAGACGATCGGGATGTCGATGTTCGGGAACCGGGTGATCGGCAGGGCGCGGAAGCTGACCAGCCCTAAGATCATCAGGACCAGGAACAGCACCACCGAGGGCAGCGGCTTCCGGATCGCCCAGGCGGAGACGTTGAGGCGCATGTCTCTGGTCCTACCGCGGGGCCGCGTCGGCCATCGGGGCGCTCATGGGTGTGTTCGCGGGCGCGCTCATGGGTGTGCTCGCGGACGTGCTCCCTGACGTGCTCCCTGACGTGTTCTTGGACGCGGAGACCGCTCGCACCCGGTCGCCGTCGCGCAGGAAGCTGCCGGCCCGAGCCACGACGCTCTCGCCGGCCGCGACGCCCGACCGGATCTCGGTGAAGCCCTCGGACGTCAGGCCGGAGGTGACCGCGCGCGCCTCGACCCGCCCGTCCTTGGCGACCAGCACGCTGGCGCTGCCGTCCGCCGCGTAGAGCAGGCTGGAGACCGGGACCGCGAGACCCTCCCGGCGCGCCACCTCCACGTTGCCGCGGGCGAAGGCGCCGATGCGCAGGGCCGGATCGTCGGAGAGGCGGATGCGGACCTTGCCGAGCCGCGTCGCCCGGTCGACCTCCGGGTAGACCCGGCGGACCTTGCCGCGCAGCTGGCGGCCGTCGTCGAGATCGAGGCTCGCCGGATCGCCGACCTTGATGCGGGCGAGCGAGGTCTCGGGCACCTCGCCCTCCAGCTCGATCTCGCCGCGGGCGATGAGGCGGAACAGCGGCTCCCCGGCCGCCGTGACCGAAGCGCCGACCCGGGCGGTGCGGCGGTTGACGATGCCGGCCTCGGGGGCGCGGATGTCGGTGCGGGCGCGGCGCAGGGCGATTTCGGATCCGGCCGCCCGCGCGGTGGCGAGGTCGGCCTGGGCCGATTGCAGGCCACCCTTGGCGGCGGCCAGGCGGCCCACGGCCCCCTGCGCGGCCGAGACGCGCTGCTCCAGAACGGCCGCGGTGGCATTGCCGGTCTTGGCCAGCGACTGGGCGCGCTCCAGCGCCTGCTTGGCCTCGACGTTGGCGGCCTCGGCCTGGACGATCTGGCTCTGGGCCTGGACGATGGCCGCCTCGGCCCGGGCGACCGCGGCGACGTTCGAAGCCTCCTGGGTGACGATCATCTCCTGGGACAGCCGCGCGAGCACCTGGCCCTTGGTGACGCGATCCCCTTCCTCCACCAGCAATTCGGTGATGCGCAGGCCCTCGACCTCCGGGGCGACCAGGATCTCGTCCCGGGGGACCAGCGTTCCGGTGACGACGGCGCGCTCCACGATCTCGCGGCGCTGGGCCGGGACGACCGTGACCGCGGGGGCGATGGCGGAGACGTCGGGGACCGCGGCCGTCTCGACGGCGCGGGCCGGCAATGCTGCCAGGATCAGGAGCCCGCACAGGACGCTGAGGCGGTACGTGCGCCCGGACATGATCGGCAAAACGGAAGCCTCGCTGGCGGGGTTGTACGGGTGTTGCCCCTCCGTCGCTGCGCAGATCGGCGTTTTCATGGCGCGGGCACTCTCTATCGAGCCAGCATAGCGGCTTCGTACAAGTCCGTCCCCGGAGCCCGGAGCCGCAGGTGGGGTGTAGATGAAAACAGCGGTGTTTGACCGCCTCCGACCTGCAACCGTCGCCGGACTCGGCCGTTATTCGTGAAATGGTCTTGGTGAGACCGGGGAGGATTCGATGAGCATCTTTCAGATCAAGCAGACGAAGAGCGGCGCCGTCGTCTGGACCGGTGCGGCCGATGACGCGCAGACGGCACTCGACGCCATGGCCCGCGAGGCCGGATACCGCGACTTCTCGGCCCTCCCGGAGACGATCCGCGACACCGGACTCGAGGCCGCGAAGCTGGACCTGATTTCTTAAGACAGTCTTCACCATCGCGAAGCGAGCGACCGGCGCGCGTCCTCAGTGACGGGCGCCTTTTTTCTGTCCGCTCGGCGCGCATCCTTCCCGGTTGTGACAGGCGCTGGCCCCGCGCCCTCCGATCACCCCGTCATTCGGAGGGCGCAGCGGAGCCCGGCATTCAGAACCGCAGGTCGCCCAGGCTCTCGCGCCGTCGGCCGCTCTGGTTTCCGGTCAGGCGCGCCCGGTCTGCCGGATCAGCGCCTCGATCGTGGCCGCGCAATCCTGGATCGCGCTCGGCCGGTACAGGCCGCCGATGATCGATGGGTCGAGGGCGAGGCCGGCGCGGATGAGGCCGGGCCACGCCTCGGCGGACGGCCAGCCACAGTGGACGATGGCGGCGCCGAGCATCTGCAGCGCCTCGGCCTTCTCGGTCTGCTCGCCGTAGGCGCGCTCCTCCGGCAGGCAGAGGAAGCGCTTGGCCTGTCCGGCGGCCAGCGCCACCAGCCCGTCGCCGCCGCCCCCGACCAGCAGGGCCGCCCGGGCGACCCGGGCCTCGACGTCGCCGACCCAGCCGTGCAGGTGCAGGTTGCTCGGGAGGTCGCCGGATCCCGTGACGGGGCCGAGAACGTGCCAGGGCCGGTCGGGGACGGCACGGGCCGCCGCGGCGAGGTCCGCCAGGTCGCCCCCCGCGCCGCCGCGGCCGAACACCACCAAGATGTCGTCGCCCGCCTCCGCGGCCGCCTGCGCGGGCGCTGCCAGGAACCCGGCATAGTGCGTCTTGGCGCGGACCCAGTCCGGCACGCCGGCCCCGTCCAGGGCCTCTGGGAAGGGGGCGAGCAGGCGCGTGGCGCTGCGGAAGGCTTCCAGGTGCGGCCGGTCGGTTCGGGTGCCGGCGAGGCGCACCACCAGGGTCGGCACCGACAGAAGGCGCGCCAGCAGGGCGACCTCGACCGAGACGTCGACCACGATCAGGGCCGGGTCGGTCCTGGCGGCCCAGTCTGCGATGCGGGCCATCCGGGTCCGCACGCCGGGATGGTTCAGGGGTGCGTAGTGGAACGCTTCCGGCCGCCCGGCCTCGCCGTCCCGCCCGTCGAAGTCCGAGCCACTCAAATCCGAGTCGCCCAATTCCGAGCCGCCGATATCCGGGCGGCCAAGCGGGCGGTCGTCGGGCAGGTCGAGCACGTCGAGGCCCGGTCTCGCGATCGCGCCCGCGTCGAACGCGGCGAGGGTACCGATCAGCGTGCAGGGCCGCGGCAGGGCGGCCGCGACCGCGCGGGCGCGCTGGAGATGCCCGGCCCCCTGATGATGGACATACCAGCCGATCCCGCTCGTCACGCGGCGTCCCGCAGCGACAGGGCGAGGGCGTCGAGGTCGGCGAGGGCCCGGTCGAGGGGGCATGTCCGGGCCGGTGGCGAACGCGATTCGAGGATGGGGTCGGCCCGCTCCACGAAGGCGATGTCGTTGGGACAATCGCCCAGGGCGGCCAGCTCCGCAGCGCCGAGCCCGAGCCGCGCGCAGGCCTCCGCCCGGGCCGGTCCGGCGAGGTGGAACGCCCGCCGCAGGGCGGCCCGGCGCAGGACCAGGGCCCGCCAATGGGCGGCCTCCGGCAGCAGATACGGCTCTCCGTCGAGGACGCGGGCGCGGCGCGCCATCTCGGTGGCCATGCCGCCTGAGACCCGGCCGGTGTGGCGGGACGAGACCATCACGCGCACGTCCGGGCAGTGGCGCAGCCGGGCGCCGCGCGCCCGCAGCAGCCCGACGAGGGCGTTATCCTCCCCGCAGGGCAGGGGCGGCAGGCCGCCGACCGCCCGATACAGCGCCACCGGGACGGCGAGGCTGGCACCGGTATGGTCGCCGTGGCGCGGCGCCGGGTCATGCGGCGGCGGATCGAGGAGGTCTTCCAGGCGCCGGACGCCCGCCCAGTAGCGCTCGATCCGGGCGTGCAACTCGGCAAGCCGCGGGTCGGCGGCGCCGTCGTCGTCGATCACCAGGCGGCCGCCGACCACGTCCGAGCCGCGCAGGGCCGCCACGTTCGCCGCCACCCAGTCGGCCGGCAGGCGCGCGTCGGCGTCGGTGGTGAGCAGGATCCCGTCCGGGCCGGTCTCGGCGTCGAGCCAGTCGGCCCCGGCATCCAGCGCCATGCGTCGGGCGGTGCCGACATGGGCTTGCGGGCCTTGCAGCGCCACGTCGATCACCCGCAGCGTCAGCCCCGCGAGCGCGCCGGATCCTTCCAGGGCCCGGATCGCCGCCACCGTGCCGTCGGTGCAGTTGTTGGCGAGAACCACCACCCGCAGCGGCGCGCGGTCGGAAAAGCCCTCTTGCCGGGCCAGGGAGGCGAGCAGGCGCGGCAGCCGCTCCGCCTCGTTGCGGGCGGGGATGCACACGACGCAGGGCCTGGCGATCGGGGTGGCGGTTGCGCGGGTCATGATAGCTAGTCTTCCCAACCTCATCCGCGCGCTAGACGCAGTGTTTCTGCCGTCCCCGGCACGCGTATGGGCGTCACGGGTCTGTGGCGCCGGCCGAGGCGCGGGTCGGCTCTCCCGTCCGGGCTCTGATGCTGACCCATCTGGTCTTGGATCGCCTCCGGCTGGACAGGAGATCCACGCCAGACCTGATCCCCGCCCTTCCTCCCCCCTTTGCGGGGGAGGGTGGCCCCTGCGTCAGCAGGGGTCGGGAGAGGGGAGCGACGCTTCCGAAAAGGTCGCGGACGCCTGATCCATCCTGCATCGTCGCGCTGCCCCAATCCCGACCCGGCCTGACGGCCGGCCCACCCTCCCCCACAGAGGGGGGAGGGAGAGCGCGGCGGGCGATGGCGCCTACATCCGGAAGACGGCGTGTGAACATCCCGGCCCGCTTTGCCAGGCAGGCCCCCGCCGGTCTCGGTTACGCCCGCCCGCCGGCCACCCGCAGCGTCGGCTGCGCTCGCTCGGCGCAGCGCGCCATCACGGCATCGTAGCTCTCGAGATAGCGCTCGGTCATGGCGGCGGCGTCGTAGAGGGCCTCGGCCCGGTCGCGGCAGGCCCGGCGCGACAGGCCGGCCGCATCGCGGATCGCCACGGCGAGGTCCTGTGAATCGTCCGGCCGGGCGAGGCAGCCGCACTGGGCGTCGAGGATGTCGGGCATGGCGCCCCGGCGGAAGGCGGCCACCGGCGTGCCGCAGGCGAGCGCCTCGGCGACCACGAGGCCGAACGGCTCCTCCCAGCGCGGCGACACGATCGCCACCCGGGCGCGGCCGAGATGGTGCGCGAGGTCCCGGTGCGAGAGGTGCCCGAGATGGGTCAGGTCCGGCCCGAGCCGCGGGGCGATCTCGGCCGCCCAGTAGCCGGGATTGAGCTTGGGGCCCGCGAAGGTCAGCGGCAGCCCGGCCGCCCGGGCGGCGTCGATGGCCAGGTGCAGCCCCTTCTCGGGCACGATCCGGCCCGACCAGAACGCGAAGGGCGGAGCGTCGGGAGTCTCGGAATACGCGAAGGTCGAGAGGTCGACGCCGTTGTCGACCACCTGCGCGCCGGGCACGAGCGATTGCCATTCCTGGGCGAGCGACGGCGACACGGCCAGGAAGGCCATGTCGGGGTCGGCCTGCACCACCCCGGCGACCAGGGCGTCGAAGGGCGGCGTGTGCAGCACCGTGACCCAGGGCAGCCCGAGCCGGGCGCTCATCTGCAGGGGCAGGGCGTGCAGCGCGTTGTTGTGCACGATATCGAACCCGCCGGCCGCGACCAGCTCCATCATCCGCCGGTAGGCGTCGTACTCGGCCTCGTCGATCGCCTCCTCGCGGTCCGGATCCGCCAGGGCGTCGCCGGTCGGGTCGCACAGCATCACCGGATCGAGCGCCGGGTCCGAGCCGCGGCTGGCGAACAGCGTCACGTCGTGTCCGTGCCGCTTCAGCGCGACGGTGAGAAGATGCGTGTGCATCTCCAGTCCGCCGGCGTAGGGCTGGCCAATCGGGTACTTCAGATGTGCCAGGACAGCGATCTTCACGCGCGCACCGAATCCGGTTGTGTGGGGATCTTTGCCGGCCGCAGCGGAGCGAGAGGAAAATCGTCCGCAACCAGCCTGGCGGGTATCATGCCCATCGTTTCTTCATCAAGCGTTGCGTCATCGGCGCCGGGAGCGACGACGGACGCGGCGCGTTCCCACATCCGTAAGGGCTGCGTTCTGAACCGATGATGATCGAGACGACGGGTCGACCATTCAGCCGGGTGCGCCACCCCGCCTGGGTCCGCCTGACCCACTGGACCGGCGCCGCCGCGACCTTGGCGCTGATGGTCAGCGGCACCGCGATCCTTTTGGCCCTGCCGAAGCTGTTCTGGGGCGAGACCGGGGCCAACGACGCGCCGGCCTGGATCACCCTGCCGCTGCCGGTGAACCTCGAGCAGACCGGCTGGGCGCGCAACCTGCACTTCCTGGCCGCCTGGATTTTCGTCCTCAACGGGGCCGCCTACCTGGCCCTGGCGCTGCTGCGCGGTCACCTGCGCCGGCGCCTGCTGCCGGAGCCGGCCGAGATCCGGCCGCGGGCGCTCGCGGGCGAGATCCGGTCGCACCTGCGCCTGCGCGCCGGGGCGCCGCAGACCGGCCGCTACAACGCGCTCCAGAAGCTCGCCTACCTCGCCGTCCTGCTGGTGCTGGCGCCGCTGATGCTGCTCACCGGCCTGACCATGTCCCCGGGCGTCACCGCGGCCTGGCCCGAGCTGTTCGCGCTGTTCGGCGGCCGGCAGTCGGCGCGGACGATCCACTTCCTGGCGGCCTTCGCGATGGTCGCGTTCCTGGCCATCCACATCTGGCAGGTGCTGGCGAACCGGCCTCTGGACCTCATGCGCGGCATGATCGCCGGGCGTGCGGGCAACGCGGAGGAGAACCCATGAGCGCGCTGACCCGTCGCCGCCTGATCGTCGGGACCGCCGGCATCGGCGCGGCCGGCCTCGTCGGCGGCTGCGAGCCCGGCACTCCGAAGGTGCGCCCGAACCCCTACGGCCTGAGCGACTGGCTGACCTTCGCCGGGCAGCGCCTGCTGCTGGCGCGCCAGCCGCTCGCCCGGGAGTTCGGCCCCGAGGCGATCTCGGCGGTGTTCCCGACCATCAACACCACCGACCCGGACGACCCGGCCTATCGCCGCTCGAAGGCGCAGGGCTTCTCGGACTGGCGCCTGCCGGTCACGGGCCTCGTCGCGCGGCCGGGCGCGTTCTCCCTGGCCGAGCTGAAGGCGATGCCGGTGCGCACGCAGATCACGCTGCATTCCTGCGAGCAGGGCTGGTCGGCGATCGGCCAGTGGACCGGCGTCCCGCTCGCGCAGGTGCTCGCCGCCGCCGGGATGCGCCCCGAGGCGCGCTACGTGGTGATGCGCAGCGTCGACGGCTGGTGGGACAGCTACGACCTGTTCGACGCCCTGCACCCGCAGACGATCCTGGCCTACGGCATGAACGGCGCCGACCTGCCGGTGGCCCACGGGGCCCCGGTTCGCCTCCGGGTCGAGCGCCAGCTCGGCTACAAGTCCTTGAAATACCTCACCAGCATCGAGGCTGTGGACCGCGTCGACGGCATCGGCCACGGGCGCGGCAGCATGGTCGCGGGCCTCGGGTTCAGCTGGTACGCTGGCATCTGAGCCGTCCGTCGCGTGGCGGGCAAGGGGACGGGGGCCTGGCGGCGATGGATCTCACGATCGGTCTGAGCACGTTCGCGCTCGGCGCGGCGGCGCTGGCGGTGGTCACGCTGGCGGCCGGCGTGAAGATGATCCCGCAGGGCCACGTCTTCACGGTCGAGCGGTTCGGCCGCTACAGCCGCACCCTGGAATCCGGCCTCGGCCTGATCATCCCGTTCGTCGAGCGCGTCGGCCGGCGGGTGAACGTGATGGAGCAGGTGGTCGACGTCCCGAGCCAGCAGGCCTTCACCCGCGACAATGCCGGCGTCACGATCGACGCGGTGGTGTTCTACCAGGTGCTCGACGCGGCCCGGGCCTCCTACGAGGTCTCGAACCTCGACCTCGCCATGACCACCCTGACCATGACCAACATCCGCACCGTGGTCGGCTCGATGGATCTCGACCAGTTGCTCGCCCACCGGGACGAGATCAACGAGCGCCTGCTGCGGGTGCTGGACGCGGCGGCCGCGCCCTGGGGCGTCAAGATCAACCGCATCGAGATCAAGGACATCGTGCCGCCGGCCGACCTCGCCGGCGCCATGGCCCGGCAGATGAAGGCCGAGCGCGAGAAGCGCGCCTCGATCCTGGAGGCGGAGGGGCAGCGCGCCGCCGAGATCCTGCGGGCCGAGGGGCGCAAGCAATCGGCGATCCTGGAGGCGGAAGGCCGCCGCGAGGCCGCGTTCCGCGACGCCGAGGCGCGCGAGCGCTCCGCCGAGGCCGAGGCGGCGGCGACCGGGATGCTCAGCCGGGCGATCGCCGAGGGCGACATCGCGGCGGCGAACTTTCTGGTGGCGGAGAAATACGTGGACGCGGTGCGGGCGCTGGCCACCGCGCCGAACCAGCGCGTGGTCGTGGTGCCGATCGAGGCGGCGGCGCTCGCGGGCACGTTGGGCGGCATCGGCGAGCTCACCCGCGCGGTCTTCGGCGAGGCTGCTGCCCCGCCCCGGCGCGCCGGCTCGCCGCCCAACGTGTCGGCCCCGCGGGCCGGAACCCCATGACCGACGGCTTCGGGATCCTGGCAGCCCTCGGGCCGGCCTGGAGCTGGGTGATCGGCGGCCTCGTCCTAGCGGGCGCCGAGATCGTGGCGCCGGGGGTATTCCTGATCTGGTTCGGCCTCGCCGCCGTGGCGACCGGCCTCGCCACGGCGCTGATCCCGATGCCTTGGCAGGGCCAGACCCTGCTGTTCGCGGCCACGGCCGTCCTTCTGGTCGGCCTCGCCACGCGCCTGCACCGCCGCACGGGCCCCGGCGACGCCCTCAACCGCGCCGACCGCGGCCTGATCGGCCGCGAGGGCGTGCTCGCCGAGCCGATCCTCCAGGGCGCCGGCCGCATCCGCTTCGACGACACGCTGTGGCGGATCGAGGGACCGGATCTACCGGCGGGCGCACGGGTACGGGTGGCCGGGCTGTCCGGGACGGTGCTGCGGGTCGAGGCGGCTTGAGGGACGCGTAGGGCAGTACCCCGCGTTTGCGGGTGGCGGAAGCGAACGCCGTCCCGCGCTCCGGGCGCATCGCATCGCTATCGCGGCCGCCCGACGCATGGCGCAGGTCCCGGGAGAGCACCCGGACGATTGGTGCGGCCAGGACGTTCCGGCTCCGGACGGCGCCGCGCACGTCCCGCCTCGGCTTGCGGGCACGCGTTGCGGAGCGTGGGCCGGCTCCAGGGACGGAGCGGCAGGGTCGGCCGCCATGCCTGACCACGCGTGAAAGCCGACGTGATCGCGCTGCGACACGGCCGCGCCGGTCAGATCAGGTCAAACCCGCTCCACCGAACGCGCACACCAAACATCCGCCAGTCCTTCGGTCGCGGCTCTAAACGCGCTGTTAACCTTAATCAGTGATTGGCCAATGATTAATGGCGTCGCGTGGCTTGTACCTGTCGCCACGCAAGGATGGCAAACTATGCGGCTGATCGTCGGCACATTGATCGTCTTTGCCTGCGTCTTCGGCAGCTACGCGGCGATGGGTGGCCACCTGCTCGTCCTGTGGCAGCCGTTCGAATTCGTCATCATTCTCGGTGCCGCGATCGGCGCCTTCGTCATCGGCAATACCGGGCCGGTGCTCAAGGCCGTGCCCGCCATGCTGGGTACGCTCGTGAAGGGGCCGAAATACACGCAGAAGAGCTATGTTGAGCTGCTGGGGATGCAGTACTCGTTGTTCAAGCTTGCGAAGTCGAAGGGCGCGATGGCGCTCGAGCCGCACATCGAGGATCCGGGCGAGTCGACGCTGTTCAACGCCTTCCCGACCTTTGCCGCGAACCATCACGCTGTCGAGTTCGTCTGCGACTACATGCGGATGGTGACGCTGGGCGCCAACAACGTCTATGAGATCGACGCGCTGATGGATGAGGAACTGCAGACGCACCACCAGGAGCAGGAGCGTGTCGTCTCGGCCATGCAGGCGCTCGCCGACGGGACCCCGGCGCTCGGCATCGTCGCCGCCGTGCTGGGCGTCATCAAGACGATGGGGGCGATCAAGGAGCCGCCGGAGGTGCTGGGCCATCTGATCGGCGGGGCGCTGGTCGGCACCTTCTTCGGCGTCTTCGTCGCCTATGGCTTCTTCGGGCCCATGGCGCAGTCGCTCAAGAGCCTCTTCGAGGCGGAGTCCAAATACTACCTGTCCCTCAAGGCGGGTCTGCTCGCCCATATCGGCGGCCAGCCCCCGGTGATGGCGGTGGAATTCGCCCGCAAGTCTCTGATGAGCGACGTCCGCCCGACCTTCAACGAAGTGGAAGCGGCAACCGCCGCTCTGCCCGCTCAGATCTGACCCAACCGCCAGCAGGGACCCGATGACCACGATCATCATCAAGAAGGTCAAGAAGGCCGGTCATGCGCACCATGGCGGGGCCTGGAAGATCGCCTATGCGGACTTCGTGACCGCCATGATGGCGTTCTTCCTGCTGATGTGGCTGATCAGCATGACGACCCAGGAGCAGAAGAACGGGTTGGCGGAATACTTCGCGCCTTCGGCGTCGAGCCCCGCGACCAGTGGCGCGGGCGGAATGCTGTACGGCACCGCCCTCGACACGTCCGGCAACAAGGCGTCCACGCCCCGCGACGCAGCGAGGGGCTCGGTCGAGCGGGAGGATACGACGCGCGCGACCACTCCGGGCCGCGCCAGCGATCTCGATGCCAGCCGCCAGGCCGCCAGCGTGCAAGCCGATTACAGCGCCATCGCCAGCCTCCGGCAGGCGCTCCAGACGTTGCCCGACATCGCCGAGCTGTCGAAGAATATCGTGATCGAGCCGACCAAGGAGGGCGTGAACGTGTCCCTCGTGGACCAGGACGGCCGCTCCATGTTCCGCGAGGGCTCCGTCGAGCCCCACGAGCGCACCCGTCGCGTCCTGGAGACGCTCGCGCCCGCCCTGCGTCAGCTGCCCAACCGCCTGTCCGTCACCGGCCACACGTCCGCCACGCGCCCGGGCTCGGCGCGGGTCATCGAGCCCTGGAATCTCACCGCCGGGCGCGCGCTCGCGGTGCGCGAGATCCTGGCGGGGTCCGGGGTTCCCAACGACAACTTCACCTCCGTGGTGGGACGCGCCGACACCGAGCCGGTTTACCCCGACAATCCCTACCTCGCGCCGAACCGGCGGGTGACGATCACCCTGCTCCACGCGAACCCGCCGGTGCCCGCGAACCTGTTCCGCTGACGACGCGGCGCCTGGCCGCCCGGGGCCGTTCCGGATCGCGTTGCGATCGGGGACGGCTCCCAATGCTTGATGCGATGCGCGCGCTTCCGCCGAACAGGCATGAAGTTCGGCGGCGAGCGCTCTACCCGAACGCCCCGACCTCGTGCTGGATCATCCCCGAAATCTCCCGCACCTGGTCGAACAGGCGGCGGATCGGCTGGAACAGGTTGGCGTGCTCGGCCTCGTAGGTGCCGACATCCCGGGGGCCGGCGGGCTCGCCGAAGTTGAGGCCGAGCGTCGGGTCCGGGGTGATCGGGAAGATCGCGTCGAGCAGCGTCAGGCAACCGTCGATGTCGAGGCGCAGGACGCGTTCCAGCAGTTGCTCGCGGGAGATGCCGGCCTGCGGGCGGAAGCCCGGGATGTGCACCGCCAGGAACCAGATCCGGTGGATCAGCGCCAGCCGCAGGGCGTGCAGCAGGGTCAGGCGGGCCGACATGCCGGGCAGGTCCGGGGCGGCGGTGGTGAGCGCCAGCCAGTCGCGGGTCAGGCGGCCGAACAGGCCGCGCAGGGACGATGCGAGGTCAAGGCGCTCCAGGGCGCCGGCGATCACAACCAGCTCCTCCCGGCGGAAATCCTTCTGGGTGCGCCGGGCCCGCTCCAGCCAGACCGCCGGGTCGAGGGTGTCGATATAGGCGCGCAGCACGTCGAGGTCGCCCAAGGCGGCGGCGTGCTGGACCAGCCGGAATGCCCGCGAGAAGCGCACCGAATCCCGCCGCATGTCGCGGAACAGGTCGGGGCCGCGCTGGGCGGCCCGGCCGATCCCGTGGAGGGAATTGGCCAGAAAACCGAGCTGGTGCAGGATCGCGTTGTTGGGGATCGCCCGCATCTGGGTCGGATGGGTGATGCGCGCGGGCCCGCCGTTGTCGGTCTGGCGTGCCACCGGGCGTGAGCCCGTGCGGTCGATCAGGCTCGGGCCGAAGGTGCCGAGCAGGGCGGCGTAGCCCGGATCGTCGACCAGGGCCTCCATGTCCTGCCGGGCGGCGGTGAAGAATTCGAGGGCGAAGTCCGGCTCCGAGTAGATCGGGTCGTCCTTGGCGTCGCCCCCCGCCGCGGTGTCGTTCAGCGCGTAATCCGAGAAGCTGTCGTCCTCGGCGATGTCGAGGGCGTAGACGTGCTCGGCGATGCGGGCGACGCTCGCCTGGGCCAGCGCCTCGGTGCCGTAGAGCAGGTAGCCGTCGGTGCCCTGGAAGCTCGATTCGAGCCGCACCTTGAGGCCGGCCTTGCGGGCGCGGTCGCGGGCGTCCTCGGGGGCGAGATAGGCCAGGCGGTCGCGCAGAGAGGTCGGGTGGGCGCCCCGGCCGATCGATTCGCCGTGGGTGTCGAAGATCGTGAGTTCGACATCGGCCAGCCCGTTCTGGACCAGCATCTCGGTGATGCGCAGGCGCAGCCGCTCGATCCAGAAGGTGGCGGCGAGCTGGCCGACATAGCGGCCGGAATCCGAGTAGCCGAACTGCACCGTCAGCCGGCCGATCCGCTTGAGGTACTGCCGCCAGTGCGGGTTGCGCAGGGCGTCGTCGAGCACCCGGATGCCCTGCTCCAGGGCGCTCGCGGTCTCGAACAGGGGCGTGATCTCGAGCTTGTCGGCAATGCCGTAATGGCGGGCCAGCCACAGGGCGGCCAGCAGGGTGTAGCCGGTCTCGGTCTCGGCGATCAGGAAGCGCACCGGGTGGGTGCCGTCCACGTGCTTGAGGATCTGGGCGATGGTCATCATCAACCGGGCGGCCGAGGCCCGCTCGGCGGCCAGCGCGCCGAAATCCACCGCCACCGGGCGGACGTCGTTGAGCAGGCTGTGGATGGTCGCCAGATGCGAGCGGCGCTGGGCGGAATCGGTCGGCTCGCCCTCCAGGTCGATCACCCGGCGCACGGCGTTGTGGATCTGGCTGGCGTTCAGCCGGAAATGCGGCAGGGCGTTCGAGAGGCCGTGGGTGGCCACGCCCGAGCGCAGGATCGCGATCGCCCGCTTGTCGGCGGCGTCGGCGCCCTCGAGTGCGGCGGTGAGCCCGGCGACCAGGGCGCCGGCATCGGTCTGGGCGCGCTCGCGCTCGATGATCAGCGCGAGGGCGAACCGGTGCACCGCTTCGAGCGACGGCTTGTCGCCGAGCCGGGGGGCGACCGCGAGCTGGCGGTTGACCGCGGCGAGCGCCTCCGCGGCCAGCGCCCGGACCTCCCGGCAGGCGGCGGTGTCGGGCAGGTCGCGCATCACCCGGTCGAACTGCATGCGCTTGGAGATCAGCCGGTAGCGCAGGGTGTCCCACCAGCCGATGTCGGTGCGCCCGTCGGTGTCGCAGCCGACCCAGCTGGCGATGGCGAAGGGGCGGGGGGTCAGATCGGTCCAGCTTTCGGGCCAGCGGGTGCGGGCGGCGTCCAGCAGGGCACCGTTGAACGCGTCCAGGGCGAGCCGTCCGTTGTTGGCCGCCGCGCAGGCCTGCTCGAACTCGACGTCGAGGGTGATCGGCGCGTCCGGCCGGGTGGAGAGCGCGGCGGCGCGGGCAATCAGGTCGGCGCGGGCGGCCGCGTCGGGCAGGCTGGCGGCCTGTGCCAGCAGCGTCGCCACGGCGCGCGGCATGCCGAAGGTCGGATGCGCCGTGAACACCACCGCGAAGGCGATGCGGTGGATGAAGGCCGCGAAGGTCGAGACGCCGTCCGGTCCGCCGGGGGCGGCGGCGACCAGACGCGCGGGGATCGCGGCATCCGCGTCGGCCGGCCCGGCCTCGAGCCCGACATAGCCCCGCAGCCGCTCCGCCCGGGCCGCCAGGGCCGGGGCGCGCAGCCGCTCGAACAGGCCGTCGAGGTCGTCGGCCGCGATCTCGTTGCGGTCGAACCGGCGGGTGATCGCGAGCGTCACGGCCAGGACGGGGTTGCGGAACGGGTCCTCCCGGGCCTGCTCCCGGGCGCTCTCGATCAGGCCCAGGAGATGCCTCTCCAGCTCCTCCGGCTCGCGACTCGACTCGTGCTGCATGGATCGGTCCCGACTCCGGCTCGCTCGCGTCTACCCGGCCCAGCGCCACACGCAAGGAGCGTTCCGTCAGGCCGTCCGCCCCGGCGTGTGGGCGAACCGCCGCGGACCGGGCGCATTAGCCCCGGGGGGCAGCGTGAGGAACCGGCATGGCCCACACCGCGAACGCCGACATGCAGGCCTGCATCGAGGCTTGCCTGCTATGCTATCAGACCTGCCTCGGCATGATGACGAACCCGTGCGTCGAGGCCGGCGGCCCCCATGTCGAGCCGGAGCATGTCCGGCTGATGCTCTCCTGCGCCGAGACCTGCCGGGCCTGCGCGCACCTCATGGTGATCGGCAGCGCGGTGCACCGCCACCAGTGCCGGGCCTGCGCCGAGATCTGCGCGGCCTGCGCGGCCTCCTGCGAGGCGGTGGGCGACATGGACGATTGCGTGCGGGCGTGCCGGACCTGCGCGGAGACCTGCCGGCGCATGGCCGCCTGAGGGTCCTCCGGCGGGGCGGGAACGCCCCGTCGCGCCCTGGTCCGATCCCGCATGCGGTCGTTGTTCCGCCGAGTACGGGGTGACGACGGGCCTTCGGGCGGGTTAGAGGTTCCCGCCTGATGGAGCGCCTGCTGATCA
The DNA here is from genome assembly GCF_979253755.1 of Methylobacterium sp. AC315. Taxonomy (NCBI): domain Bacteria; kingdom Pseudomonadati; phylum Pseudomonadota; class Alphaproteobacteria; order Hyphomicrobiales; family Methylobacteriaceae; genus Methylobacterium; species Methylobacterium sp. AC315. The sequence continues at coordinate 19,171 of NZ_CEEDEA010000002.1, read as the reverse complement.
TCCTGGCTATAGTGGCCTTCGTCGTCGCGGGACTTGCGGTCGCCGCCATGACGGCCCGGGGCCGGCGCGAACCCCTGCGCATGGGCTCCGAACTCGACGTCGAGGACGAGGAGCTGGTGATCGGCTCGGTCGGCCCGCGCATCAGCCCGATCGACCGCGCGGCGCAGGATCTCGACCCGCGCGTTCCGGACTCCCACCTGCTCGACCCACGCGTACTCGATTTGGAAGCGATCGAATTGCAACCGATCAGAGCCCTCGATAGGACCGGCCGGATCGAGCCGCCGCGGCGCGATCAGCCGGAGGCGGACCGATGAGGCTGTATCCTGGGGCGGCCGGTCTGCTGCTCGCCTTCCTGCCGGCCGGACTGTCGGCGCCCCATGCCGCGCCGGGCCCGCCGCCGCCGCAGGCGACGACCCCCGCCCAGGCTCCGGCACCCGCCCAGGCTCCGGCACCCGCGCCGAAGCCGCCCGCTCCGGCCGAGCCGGCGCCGGCACCCGATCCCACCGCCGCCGCCCCGCCGGTCGAGCAGCCCTGCGGGGCCCGAGCGGCGCGCTACGAGGGCGGCAAGGGGTTCAAGATGGTCGTGACCCGGGCCGGGCAGGTGCGGACCACGAACCCGCTCCGGCCGCTGACCCCGGAGGTGAACGAGGTCCTGCAGGTCGTGATCGCCGGCAAGGTCGCCACCGCGTACGGGCCCGATTTCGCCACGCTGCGGCGCGGCACGGCGCCGGCCACCATCGAGGCGATGCTCGGCGGGCCGATCCGCTGGCAGCCGTCCCTGCCGATCCTGGCGGACCCGATCACCATCGTGGCCGAGGAGGGCTCGACCCTGGCGCAGCTCGCGTTCCGTGCCTGCGAGGATCCCCCCGCCGTCAAGGCCGCGCCGAAGCCCCAGGCCAGGAAGAAGGCCCCCGTCCGGCGCGCGGCGCCGAAGGAGGCCACCCAGAAGGCGCCCCCGGGCTTCTCCATGCCCCAGGGCGCGATCGCCGAGTGAGCGATTACTTCTGCTTGGCGATGACCTTGTCCTTGATCCCGTCGTAGACGCTCTGCGGGATGATCTTCTTGGAGACGAGGTCGTCCTTGCCGCGATAGGGCCGGCCCTTGATGATCGCGGCGGAGCGGGCGGCGCCGATGCCCGGGAGGGCGTCGAGGTCGGCGGCGCTGGCGCTGTTGAGGTCGAGCAGCGCGCCCTTGGCGGCGTTCGGCGGCCCGGCGACCGGCGCGCTCGGCGCGGTCGGCCTGGCGGGGGCGGTCGGCGTCGCGGGGCTCGATGTCTGCGGAGCCTGCGCGAGGGCTGGCGCCGCCATCAGGCTCGAGAGCAGGGCGAGGACGGCAAACGTCGTTTTGGAGGAAGCCATGGCGGATCTCCCGAGGGGTACGACCCGCAGCGCGGCGCCGTCCGCCAGATCTGGGCCCGGCGACTTGAACCCGGGCTTAACGGTTGTGTCGCCGCACCCCTAGCCACGGGCTGGCGCCGACGCTATAAGCGCGCCCTCATCCGTATCCCGCGGTGTGCGAGGCGATCCTCGATCGAGGAGCCGCTCGCGCGCCGCTTTGCCCGCGGCATCACGAAGGACTTCTGCCATGGCCGTTCCGAAGCGAAAGACCTCCCCCTCCCGTCGCGGCATGCGCCGCTCGGCCGACGCCCTCAAGGCGCCGACCTACGTCGAGGACAAGGACTCGGGCGAGCTGCGCCGTCCGCACCACATCGACCTCAAGACCGGCATGTACCGCGGCCGCCAGGTGCTGAAGGTGAAGTCCGTCGAGGCGTAAGCGTCTCGACCGGTCCGATCCTTCATCGGTCCGACCAACAGCCTCGTCTCCGGGATGCGCTCGCGAAGCGGGCGCCTCACCGTACGGGGCGGGGGCTGGAATGGGCGTCAGGCTCACCGCCCGCGCCCGGTCCCTGCGCGCTTAGGGAAGCGACCTCGGCCAGCGGGTGTCCTTCGAACGTGGCGCAGCGTCGGGTCGCCTCGCTGCGCTCGCGATGACGGCGCGGGCGAGAACAGAAACTTACGCGAGCCGCCGAGCGGTCTCTGCGTAACGGGCCGCGGCCGCCTTCGTGCGTTCCAGCCGCGACGGCCGGAGGGTCGGGTCGCTGGCGATCAGTAGCTGAGCCACGAACCCCGAACAGGCACTGCCGCTACCGAATCGGTCCGGCATCAGGATCGTGGCGCGCGCCTCGCGCCGTCCCCCATCGACCACCACCAGTGCCCGAGCCGGCGAGACGGCGTCCGTCGTCGCCCCGGCCGCAGCACCCGCGGATTGCGCGGGCCTGCTCGTCCAGTTTGCACCGGCCCGGCCTACTGTCCCGATCCGCGCCATCGCAACATCCCCTGCACGTCACCGTGCGCATGTTGCAAACGTGGGGCCGGCGTTAATGGTCCGTCAACTTGTCAAAAACGCTTAGGACCGGCCGGAGTGATTGGTTTTGGCACGGCCAAGATTACTTCTTGGCCAGGTCCTCGAGGCGCTGCTGCATCTCCAGCATCTGCCGCTTGAGGTCGTCGAGCTCGCCGCCGGCATAGGCCCCCTGGGCCCCCTGGGCACCTTGCGCGGCCCCCTGCGGCGCCTGGGGCTGAGCCCCGCCGGCGGGCGGCGTGAAACCGGTGAACATCTTCATGGCGTCGCCGAAGAAGTTCATGTTGGTGCGCACCGACTGCTCGATCGCGTTCTGGAACGCGGCCGGGCCGAAGCTGTGGGCGAATTTCTCGCGCAGGCCGTCCTGGTCCTTGGCGAAGTTCGCCATCGAGAATTCCAGGAAGCTCGGCACCATCGTGCGCATGCTGTCGCCGTAGAAGCGGATCAGCTGGCGCAGGAACGCCACCGGCAGCAGGTTCTCGGCGCCGGCCTTGTTCTCCTGCTCGAAGATGATCTGCGTCAGCACCGACCGGGTGATGTCGTCGCCCGCGCGCGCATCGTAGACGACGAAGTCCTCGCCGTTCTGGACCATCGTGGAGAGGTCCTCCAACGTCACGTAGGTCGAGGTGCCGGTGTGATACAGGCGCCGGTTCGCGTATTTCTTGATGACGGTCTGGGTGGCCTTGACGGTATCCGCCATCGGGAACGGCCTTTCTGAACTCAGGACTCAGGGCGTCGCAGGCACGCGCGACGCGTCCCGGCGGGGATCGTCTTCGCGCCCGCAGCACGGACCTTAAAGCCTTCCACAGGCGCAGAAAACAGCAAACTGCACCTCTTCAACGCAGAATAATGCCGGGTGCGGGCCTTCGCACAGGCCATTTCAGTCTCGCAGGCGCGTCATCGGGGCGTTTTGACCCTCGAAGCTCGATCCTTGACTTCGCCGACCTCAAGCCCTTCATCGCGGGACCGGCTTTTAGAGCGCGCCCGAACTGAGGAAGGCGCGCCGGCTTGTAAGAGGAGAACGTTCACATGGCAGGCAGCGAAGAGATCGTCATCGTCGGGGCCGCGCGCACCGCGGTCGGCTCGTTCGGCGGCGCCTTCGGGGCTGTCCCGGCCCACGAGCTCGGCGCAACCGCGATCAAGGCCGCCCTGGAGCGCGCCAAGGTCTCCCCCGACGACGTGGACGAAGTGATCTTCGGCCAGGTGCTCACGGCCGGCGCCGGCCAGAACCCCGCCCGGCAGGCCGCGATCAAGGCCGGCATCCCCGAGAAGGCCACCGCCTGGGGCCTCAACCAGGTCTGCGGCTCGGGCCTGCGCACCGTCGCCATCGGCATGCAGCAGATCGCCAACGGCGACGCCACCGTGATCGTGGCCGGTGGCCAGGAATCGATGTCGCTCTCGCCCCACGCCCAGTACCTGCGCGGCGGCCAGAAGATGGGCGACCTCAAGCTCATCGACACGATGATCAAGGACGGGCTCTGGGACGCCTTCAACGGCTACCACATGGGCCAGACCGCCGAGAACGTCGCCCAGGCGTTCCAGCTCACCCGCGAGCAGCAGGACCAGTTCGCGACCCGCTCGCAGAACAAGGCTGAGGCCGCCCGCAAGGAGGGCCGGTTCAAGGACGAGATCGTCCCGGTGACGATCCCCGGCAAGAAGGGCGACACGATCGTCGACACCGACGAGTACATCCGTGACGGCGCCACCGTGGAAGCGATGGCCAAGCTCAAGCCCGCCTTCGCCAAGGAGGGCACGGTGACGGCCGCCAACGCGTCCGGCTTGAACGACGGCGCCGCCGCGCTGGTGCTGATGTCGGCCTCCGAGGCGGAGCGGCGCGGGCTGACGCCGCTCGCCAAGATCAAGTCCTGGGCGACCGCGGGCGTCGATCCCAAGGTGATGGGCACCGGCCCGATCCCGGCCTCCCGCAAGGCCCTGGAGAAGGCCGGCTGGAAGCCCTCCGACCTCGACCTGATCGAGGCCAACGAGGCCTTCGCGGCTCAGGCGCTCGCGGTGAACAAGGACATGGGCTGGGACGATTCGAAGGTGAACGTCAACGGCGGCGCCATCGCCATCGGTCACCCGATCGGCGCCTCCGGTGCCCGCGTCCTCGTCACCCTGCTGCACGAGATGAAGCGGCGCGACGCCAAGAAGGGCCTCGCCACCCTGTGCATCGGCGGCGGCATGGGCGTCGCCATGTGCCTCGAGCGGCCGTGACCGGCTCGTTACGACCGGCTGTCCACCAATATAGACTTGAGTCCTAACTCAGAAAAAATCGCGTGCGGACGCCATCCGCACGCGGCATCACGTGATGCGAACAGGAGGAAACAACAATGTCTCAAGGACGCGTCGCGCTCGTGACGGGCGGTACCCGCGGTATCGGTGCCGCGATCTCGAAGGGCCTGCAGGCCAAGGGCTACAAGGTCGCCGCCAATTACGCCGGCAACGATGAGGCGGCCCAGGCCTTCAAGGCCGAGACCGGCATCCCGGTCTTCAAGTTCGACGTCGGCGACTACGAGAGCTGCCAGGCCGGCATCGCGGCGGTCGAGGCCGAGCTCGGCCCGGTCGAGGTTCTGGTCAACAATGCCGGCATCACCCGCGACGGCGCCTTCCACAAGATGGATTTCGCCAAGTGGCAGGCGGTCATCAAGACCAACCTGGACTCGGTGTTCACCTGCACCCGGCCGGTGATCGAGGGCATGCGCAGCCGGGGCTTCGGCCGGATCATCATCATCTCGTCGATCAACGGCCAGAAGGGCCAGGCCGGCCAGACCAACTACTCGGCCGCCAAGGCCGGCGTGATCGGCTTCGCCAAGGCGCTCGCCCAGGAAAGCGCCTCCAAGGGCATCACCGTCAACGTGATCGCGCCGGGCTACATCGCCACCGACATGGTGATGGCGGTGCCGGAGGAGATCCGCAACAAGATCATCGCGACGATCCCGACCGGCCGCCTCGGCAAGTCGGAAGAGATCGCCCACGCGGTGGAATACCTGGCGAGCGACGAGGCCGGCTTCATCAACGGCTCGACGCTCACCGTGAACGGCGGCCAGCACTTCGTCTGATTTTTTTCGATACGACGGGCGTGTCCGGCTCTGCCGGGCCGCCACATCGATCTCCGACGCCGCGCCGCCCTGCCGGGCCGCGCGGCGTTTCTTTGTGTTCGTGCTTCCGGTCAGATCTCATCTTCGATCGGCGACACACGGCCGGCAGGATAAGCCGCCTTGTCATTCCGGGGCGCCGCAGGCGAGCCCGGAACTCAGAGCCGCCGCCGGTGCAAGGTCGTCATGGACCTGAGTTTCTGGATTCCGGGCTCCGCTTCGCGGTCCCGGAATGACCGGGTGGCTGCTCGTAAGACGCTCGGACTTCAGAGCGATCACAGCACGTATGATCTGCACAAACACCGGTTTGAACTGATCCTCGCAGGATCTTTGTCAAACGCGCGCCGGTGGGCGGAACGAAATCCACGCGATCCTCACGGATTTCTTTTCACACCGTAGATCCCATCAGACTGCGCGTGGATCTGTGCATTGCGGGGTCGGACGCGCGGAATCGCACAGGTGCTCCGGAACACGAACAATTCGAGCTGTCCCGGATAGGTGTCGTTTCGGCCCGGCGTGGTTGTTCGCGCCAGCAAGAACGAAGGCCCCGATACGATGAACACCCCATTCACCAAGCGCGATGCCGGTGAAACTCTTGCCGCCGACCGGACGGTCGATGCACGCGGCGTCGCGATGCTGGCCAAGCTCGGTCTCGCCGCGGCCTGCGCCCTCGGCCTCGCCGCCTGCGTCACCCCGCAGGAACGGCACGCGATGGATCAGGGCCAGTGCTACGAATTCGGCTTCGAGCCCGGCACCGATGCGTTTGCCCAGTGCACGATGGACCTGCACCAGCAGCGCGCGCTGACCCAGGCCAACCGGGACCTGTACTGGCAGTCCCAGTTCGCCGCGCAGACCCGCCGGCGGGAGGCGCAGCAGGATCTCTACAAGCAGATCAGCCTGCAGCGCAGCGGCGACCCGCGCTTTCCCGTCTGCGGCGCCGCCTCGGACGGCGGCATGGACCGCCGGACCATGACCTGGTTCGGCCCGAACTGCCGCGCCCGCTGATCCCGATCCGGAGAGACTCCCATGTCCGATGTCACCACCTCGCCCGATGTCACCACCCTGCCCGACGTCACCACCCGCGGCCCGCAGAAGCCGGGCCGGATCATCTTCATCGCCACCGCCCTGGTCGGCACCGCGACCGGATTCATCACCGGCGACATCGTGCTGTTCATCCTGGCTCTTTTCGGCTGCGCGTCCGTGCTCAGCGTGAGCTACGCGCTGGTCGCCCGCCGCCTCGGTTGGCAGCCGGTGAAGTTCGGCGAGCTGTTCGACATGGTTTTGCTGCTGGCACACCCCTGACCGGCTTCCCTTCGCGGGCTACGCGAAGGGAAGCCGGAACGGCCGGCTCACTTCTCCGAAGTCTGGCCGGTCACGCCCCCCTTAGCTTCGCTGAATCGACGCTCCCGAGACCGCCATGACGCTCGCCCTGATCCTCGCCAGCCTCCTCCTGGTCAACGTTCTGATGGCCGGCCTGTTCTCCCTGGTCGCCCTCTGGGCCGATTGAGCGGCGGTGCTCGCCGCCGAAGCGGATACCGGTCCGGCGTCAGCAAGCGCGTCGAATCAAGGGCTTAGCCCCGTTCCCGACGGACCCGCGCTCCGGACCGGTCAAGGCGCGCCGACGCAATTGGCGTAGAACGTCGTGGTCGCCGGCCAGTCCGAGAACACCCCGAGCACGCCAACCTGCCCGTGCAGCACGTCCAGCAACCGCAGGATGTCGCCATCGCCGGTCACCACAGGTTTTACCGACTGGTAGTAGTAGCCGCCGCCCTCCTTGAGCGGGCCCGACCGCTCCAGCGACCAAGCGATCAGGCCGAGACCGGCCTTCTTGGCCTCCCTTGCATAGGTCGAGGGCTCGATAGCGCCCTCAGGCCCGGGACGCACCAGCATCCACAGGGGCGGCGCCAGGATTTTCACGCCCTTGGCGGAGAGTTCGGCCATGCCGGGCTTCCAGGTCTCAGGCTTCTCCGGGTCGAAGCCCTTGGTGGTCTCGTCCCGGTCGTCGAGGAAGATCGCCTGGCGGCCGAAATCCGGATCCTTTTCCAGCCAATACAGGATGTCCCGCAGCTGGAAGCTCTGCGGATAGACATCGGAGGCCGGTATTCCGGCTTGCTTGTACTCGTCGATCAGCTGCTGGGCGTATTGGTCCTGGGTGTAGTTGCCCTCGAACGGCATCGCGACCTGGGGCGCCTTCAGCTCCGGCGTGAACTTGCGCCCCATCCCCTTCACCAGGGCGATGTACTCCTTGTGGGACATCAGCGTGCCGGTGGTGGCGTAGAGGTCGGTGCGCCAGCGCGGCGTGGCATTCATGTAGCCGGCCAGCGTTGTCGCCTCCGGGTCGGCCGCGTCCATCTTGCCGTTGAGCGACTTGAACTCGTCGAGGGTCAGGTCGCTGGTGCAGCACTTGGCCGAGGCCTTGCGGCCCGTGGCCGCGTCGGCCGGTTCGAAACCCTTCGTGCACTTCGCCGCAAGGTTCGGCCGGGCCAGGATGTCCGTGGTCGTGTGCAGGTCGCACTGGCTGTGCCGACAGACCAGCTGGCGGTCCTTGGTGAAGGCGACGTCGCACTCGATGATCCCGGCCCCCATCCGGTAGGCCGCAAGCAGCCCCTCGCGGGTATGCTCCGGGAACATCAGGGGCGCCCCCCGGTGCGAGATCGAGAAGGTTCGCGGCGTGTAGGGCCGGTCGACGCCGCAACCGGCCAGGTGATCCTTGAGCGGCCCGGGCTTCAGTTGGTCGACGAGGTAGAATGGACGCGGCCCGAGCTGCACCCCCTCGCCGGCGTATGCCGACCCACCCGCCAGCAGCAGCCCGAGGACGGCTAGGATCGTGCGCATCGACAGTTCTCCCGGTTCCTGCTGCCCGTAAGACCGGACGGTGACAGAGCCGTGACCCCGTCTCGCCAACTCACGATTTCGCATGGTAGCTGCGATCCATGAGCCGAACAGCGTCATCCGCGACCCGCGACATATCGCGCTCCACCGCCACCCTCGCGGGCTTCGGGGCGATCCTGCTGTGGTCGCTGCTCGCCTTGTTTACCGCGGCCTCCGGGAGGGTGCCGCCGTTCCAGCTCGCCGCCATGACCTTCTGGATCGGCGGCCTGTGCGGCTGCGCCGCCTGGATCCGTCGTCCCGCCAGGGCCCGCGCTCTGCTCCAGCCCTGGCCGGTCTGGCTGCTCGGAGTCGGCGGGCTGTTCGGCTATCACGCCCTCTATTTCAGCGCCCTGCGCTTGGCGCCGCCGGCCGAGGCCGGGCTCATCAACTACCTCTGGCCGCTGCTGATTGTCCTGTTCTCCGCTCGGCTGCCGGGCTCTGGCGGCTTGCGCGCCGGACATCTCGCCGGGGCGGTGCTCGGTCTGGCCGGCGTCGCCGCCCTGTTCCTCGGACGGGGCAACCTCGATTTCGCCGCGGGCGCGCTGCCCGGCTACACCGCCTCCCTGGCGGCGGCCTTCGTGTGGGCCGGCTACTCGGTGCTGTCGGCCCGGGTCGGCCAGGTGCCGACCGACGCGGTCGCGGGCTTCTGCCTCGTCACGGCGGCGCTGAGCCTGGCCTGTCATCTCGCCTTCGAGACCACGGTCTGGCCGGCGGACGCGACGCAATGGGGGGCGGTGCTGCTTCTCGGGATCGGGCCGGTGGGGGCCGCCTTCTATCTCTGGGACATCGGCTGCAAGCGGGGCGACGTCCGCCTGCTCGGCGTTACGGCCTACGCGGCGCCGGTGCTGTCGACACTGATCCTCGTGGCGACCGGTTACGCCAGCCCGGGCCCGGCCCTGGCGCTGGCCTGCCTGCTGATCGTAGCCGGCGCGCTGACGGCGGTGCGGGCATCCCGGGCTGCCCCGAGGGCGGTCTGATCTCCACGCTTGGTGGCCGCTGATGGAGCCGTCACGATCCTGGGCGGCGCGGCGCCTTGCACGGCGCCGCCCGGGCCATACCTGTTGGTGGCGGGGGGCACCCGCCGGCCGAAGGTCTCGAGGGCCATGCTCAGCACCGATACAGACATCCTCGCCGCCGCCGCATCCTGGCGGCGGGACGGGCGCGCCGTGGCACTCGCCACCGTGATCGAGACCTGGGGCTCGGCGCCGCGACCCGTCGGGAGCCACCTCGTGGTCGATGGAGACGGCAGTTTCCTTGGCTCCGTCTCGGGCGGCTGCGTCGAGGGATCCGTAATTACCGAGGCGATCGAGGTGATCGAGGCCGGAACGCCGCGCATCCTCGAATTCGGCGTCGCTGACGAGACCGCATGGCGGGCCGGGCTGTCCTGCGGTGGCCGGATCCGGGTGTTCGTCGAGCGGGTCGACTAATGCGCACCGAGATTCTGGACAGCCTCAACGCCGAGCGCGCCGCGCGCCGGGCCGCGATCCTGGTCACCGATCTGGCCGACGGGACGCAGCGCCTCGTTCGCGAGGACGAAATAGCCGCTGATCCGTCGGCGGAGGGTCTGCGCCGGCATATGGCCTCGGGCAAGAGCGGCTTGGTCGAGATCGACGGCCGGCAGGTTTTCTTGACCGTGCAGGTGCCTCCGGTTCGTCTCGTGGTGATCGGCGCCGTCCACATCTCGCAAGCGATGGCGCCCATGGCCGCCGGCCTCGACCTCGCCCTCACCGTGATCGACCCGCGTACCGCCTTCGCGAGCGCGGAGCGCTTTCCGGGTGTCGACCTCGTGGCCGAGTGGCCCGATGCCGCCCTTGGGGGCCGCGTGGCACCCCTCGATCGCTACTGCGCGCTCGCGGCGCTGACCCACGATCCCAAGATCGACGATCCGGCTCTGAAGGCGGCCCTGTCCGCCGGGTGCTTCTATGTCGGGGCGCTGGGTTCACGTAAGACTCATGCAGCCCGCGCCGCACGGCTCGCGGAGGCCGGTTTCTCATCCGAGCAGATCGGCCAGATTCGGGCGCCGATCGGGCTTGCCATTGGGGCGGTGAGCCCGGCTGAGATTGCGCTGGCGGTCCTGGCCGAGGTCGTCGCGACGCTCCGCCAGGTCCCGCGTCCGGAGGCCGCGTGAGGTTCGGCCCCGTGCCGGTCACCGAGGCTGCCGGCTTGATCAGCGCCCATACCGTGCGGCGCGACGGCGTCACCCTGCGCAAGGGCGCGGTGATCCTCGAGGAGGCGGCTGCCAGCTTGGCCCGGGCGGGCCTCTCGGAGATCGTCGCTGCCGCCCTCGAACCCGATGACGTCGGCGAGGACGCGGCCGCAGCCCGGCTCGCCGCGCATCTGCGCGGGCCGAACCTGCGCGCGGAGGCCCCCTTCACCGGCCGTTGCAACCTGTTCGCCGAAACCGCTGGGGTCCTGACCCTGGCGCCGGCCTGGATCGACGCGGTCAACGCCGTCGACGAGGCGGTGACGGTGGCGACCTTGCCGCCGTTCAAGCCGGTGGTCGAGGGCGAGATGGTCGCCACCGTGAAGATCATTCCGTACGCCGTACCGGGTGCGGTCCTCGCGCGGGCCTGCGCGGCCGAGACCGGCGGAGCGCTGGCGGTGGCACCCTACCGCCGCCGGCGTGTGGGCGTGGTCTCGACCCGCCTGCCGAGCCTCAAGGAGACCACCATCGATCGGACGCTCCGCGTCCTGGCCGAGCGCCTCGCACCGGCCGGCGCCGCGATCGTCTTCGAGAATCGCGTGGCGCACACGGCCGGGGCCGTGGCGGGGGCGCTGATCGAGGCGATCGACGGCGCGAGCGCGGATCTGGTGGTCGTGTTCGGAGCCTCGGCCATCGCCGACCGGCGCGACGTGATCCCGGCCGGTATCGCGGCGGCGGGGGGAGTGGTGGAGCATCTGGGCATGCCGGTCGATCCTGGGAACCTGCTCCTGGTCGGCAGCCGGGCTGGCGTGCCGGTAGTCGGGGCGCCGGGCTGTGCCCGCTCGCCCAAGGAGAACGGCTTCGACTGGATTTTGCACCGGCTGCTGGCGGACCTGCCCGTGACGCGGGCCGACATCGTCGCCCTGGGGGTGGGCGGCCTGCTGATGGAGATCGTCTCGCGGCCTCAGCCTCGGGCCGGCGGCGAGCCGGCTGATGCCGATGTCTGAGATCGGCACCGTCCTGCTGGCGGCGGGCCTTGGAACCCGGTTCGGCCCGGAGCCCAAGATGTTGGCGCTGCTCGACGGCCGCCCGCTGGTCCGCCACGCGGCCGAGGCCGCCCTGGCGGCCGGTCCGCGCCCGGTGGTGGTGGTACTCGGCGCCCATGCCGACGCCGTGCGGAGGGCGCTCTCCGGGCTCGATGTGGTGCTGGTCGAGAACCCGGATTTCCACGCCGGGCTGGCGACGTCGCTGCGTGCGGGCGTGGCGGCGCTCCCGCGCAACTGCGAAGCAGCCGTCATCGTGCTCGGCGATATGCCGCGGATCTTCGCGGATCACATCGACCGATTGGCCGCAGCCTTCGAAGAGTCTTCGCGTTCTGTGGCGGCCGTCGTCCCTGTTCTGGACAGCCTTCGCGGAAACCCGGTGCTGCTCAATCTGCGCCGTCTGACCGCCGACATCGGCCAGCTCACCGGCGACCGTGGCGCCGGACCGCTGCTCCGGGACCGCTCCGACATCCTGGAGATCCCGGGCGATGCGGGGACCGCGCTCGATATCGACACCCCGGCCGCGCTGCGGGCCGCCGAGGACGCCTGACGCTCAGCGCCCGGTCGCGCTCGGGGCGCGTCCGGCCTTGGCGTCGCTCCGGCAGCGGTCGGAGCAGTAGCGCACCTCGTCCCAGACCCGTTCCCACTTCTTGCGCCAGGCGAAGGGGCGGCCGCATTGGGCGCACACCTTCTCCGGGAGGTCGCCCTTGCGGCGCATCCGCGGCATCGTTCCGACCCCTGTTACCGTGCATGATCCGGGGCGGAACAGGGCTGGGCCCGGTCCGTTCCGTCTTCACGACATCGAACACGTTGAACGAGGTGGGAGCGCGCCATGCTGAAAGTCACCTATATCGACTTCCACGATCGCTCGACGGATCGGCCCCTGAGCGGCTGGTACATCACCGATGCCAACGGCGCGATGATCGGCGACGCCCACCGCTACGATGACCAAGCCAGCGGGTTGCGCGCGCTCAGCGCCCTGAGCGTGTGATGCGACGCGGGCTTGCCCGGGTGTCCAGCACCTTGGCGAGCCCGAGCATCACCGCCAGTCCGGTGAGGTTGACCGCCAACTGGAGTGGCCACGCCGTGTCGAAGGTGCGGTAGAGGATCCGCCCGATCAGGGCCGCCAGGCAGCCGGCGGCGAAGATCTCCAGGGAATGTCGGCCGCAGGCATCGATCAGCCGCAGCCGGTGCCAACCGGAGAGGCGCCGGACGGCCGGGGCGCTGAAGATCAGGTAGGTCAGCGCGAGGATGTGCAGCAGGCGCAGCGGCGCGACATGGCCCTTGTCCGGCGGGCCGATCGGCAGCACCCGGAGATCCGGCAGGCCCCAGTCCGTCCAGGAGCCGCCCTGCAGCAGCCCGAACGCCAGGTAGGCGAAGGCGAGGGCGGCCGCCCAGTTGCGCCAGGGGAGCAAGCCGTTCCCGGCCCGGACCGCCATCGCCAGGACGGCTCCGATCACGAACAGGAACTGCCAGGCGAACGGGTTGAAGTACCAGCCGTCGTCCACCGCGGCGGCGTTTGGCAGGTTCAGGTGGGAATCGACGTTGGCGGCCAGCCATAGCGTCCCCGAGAGCGCCAGCACCCCCCAGACCCCGCGTTGCAACCCGAAATAGATGGCCGGGAACAGGGCCAGCAGCAGGATGTAGAGCGGCAGGATGTCGAGGTAGTTCGGCAGCGCGTTGAGGACGAGGCCGCGCAGGAGGCCGGGCAGCAGCCCCATCTGCAGCAGCGGCGCGACGCCGAAGCGTGGCGTCAGCCCGGTGAGATCCATCCAGATGCGGACGATGATCAGCGTGGCGAGCAGCAGTCCGGCCTGGAACAGGTAGATCCGCAGGCAGCGCCGGGCGATGCGCGCCAGGGTCGGCCACGTCCCGGCCCGGCCGAACAGGCCGCCATAGGCCACCATCGACGCGTAGCCCGCCAGCAGTACGAAGATCTCGGCCGCATCCGAGAAGCCGAAATTGTGCAAGGTATAGAGCGCCGGCGCGTTGCGCGGGATGTGGTCGATGAAGATCGTCAGGAGCGCGAAGCCGCGCAGCACGTCGACCCGGGCGTCCCGGACGGGCTTCTTCGGAGCTGGCCCGGGCACCAGCGCCGGGTCCGACGCGGGTGCCATGCCGCTGATGGGCGCTCGCTCAAGGTCGTCGAGGCTCTTCACGCAGCCATCACCGGGACGCTCTTTCGCCAGGGTCGGCGCGGGACGTGCACCGCAATGCAATATAACTGACCCAAACACCAATGCCGCGACGGATCGCGCCGATCACGCGCCTTTGTTCCGGACCGCCCGGCGTTCGGCCTCCGGCCGATCGGGACCGCGCGCTGGGCGCCGTTTTTCGAGGTGATGCGGCGCGTGGCTGCCCGACATCGGCAACGCTGAAGCCGGGCTGATCCGGATTGGCGTCGCATCGCGCCCGCGCACATCGCCGACGATCGCTGTTATAGAGGCGCCGGATCGATCCCGGTGGGTGCCGGGGAAGGGCAGGGTTCATGCGCGTCCTCGTCACCGGAGCCGGCGATTTCCTCGGCCGCCGCCTGCTCGAGGCGTTGCGGCAGGGGCTTCCCCCAGGCAGCCACATCCTGGGCATTGACCGTCGCCCGCTTCCGCCCCTCGACGGCGTCGCCGGCCTGGATGTCGACCCGTTCGATGCCGACAGGCTCGCGGCGGCGGTGGCGGCGTTCGAGCCGACCTTCGTGTTCCACCTGGCCGCCCTGGCGTCGGTCGCCCGGTCGAGCGAGACGCCGGCCTATGCCTGGCGGGCGGACCTGCTGGGCAGCCTCAATCTCGCCGAAGCCGTGGCGCGGACCCGGGCGACCCTGATCTTCCTGAGCTCGACGGTGGTGTACGGGGAGGCGTTCCGCGACCGGCCCCGGCCGGACGAATCCGTGACGCCCCGGCCCGACACGATCTCGGGCCGCACCAAGAGCGCCTGCGAGTACATTCTGCGCGACGTGCTGGCCAATGCCGGCGTGCGGCACCTCGTGCTGCGGCCCTCGAACTACATCGGCCCCGGCCAGAGCGAGACCTTCGTGGCCGCCTCCTTCGCGGGACAGATCGCGCGGATCGAGCGCGGCCTCGCCCCCCCGATCCTGGAGGCCGGGGACCTCGCCGCGGCGCGCGACTTCCTCGACGTGTCGGACGTGACCTCGGCCTGCCTGCGCGCCCTGGACCGGGCCGACGACCTGCCCGACGGCGGCACCTTCAACGTCGGCACCGGGATCGTCACGCCGGTCTCGGCGATCCTCGACCTGTTCCGCGACCTGAGCGAGGCGGCGTTCACCGTGCAGGTCGCGCCCGACCGGACCCGGCCGACGTGCGCCCGCAGCCAGGGCTGCGATCCCTCGGCCTTCACGGCGGCCACGGGCTGGCAGCCCGCGATCCCCCTGGCACAGAGCCTTCAGGCGATGCTGGATGCGGCGCGGGGGCGCCTGGGATGAGGGGGCCTCTCGGCGTGAGAGGGCGAGCCGCCTGATCCGGCGCACGCGGAAGACGACGCGACGCTTCTCGAGAGGGTCGCCAGATCAAACTTCTGCCGCACGGGCTACAGGGTTCACGCATCGGTCATCGAAAGGCGCGACGCGCGCTCATCCCATTCGGCGACGGGTTGCGCAGGTGGGACTCATCATCTTTTCAACGGGCGGACAGCTCGGTTTTGGACGTCAAGCCGCGACTGGATCGATGCGGCCAAGCGCCGTCATCCCGGGGCCGCGAAGCGGAGCCCGGGAACCAGAGACGCCGATGTGTCAAGCTCTTGCGCCGAAAGCGGCTCTGGGTTCCGGGCTCGCCTGCGGCGCCCCGGAACGACCGCCTCGGTCGTCGCGTAGGGGGGATCAACCTTCGGAAGATGGATCGTCCAGCCCGTGTAACCCGTAGTCCCGGGGGGGAGGAGAAACACAGCATTCCCCTCAACCGCGAACCGGCACCAATCTTCCAAGACCCGCCGCAGCGCCGGTCGCGAGCGAAGAGCCCGGTCGCGGCCCTGCCTATCGGGACGAGGGCCTGGGATCGGCCCAAATGGTTCCGGCCCGAAGGCCGGGACCGGAACCTATCGCGAAAACTTCTTGTACTTGATCTTCTTCGGCATCAGCGAATCAGCCCCGAGCCGGCGCATCTTGTCGGTCTCGTAGTCGGAGAAGTTGCCCTCGAACCATTCCACGTGGCTGTCGCCTTCGAAGGCGAGGATGTGCGTGGCGATGCGGTTCAGGAACCAGCGATCGTGGCTGATGATCACCGCGCAGCCGGCATAATCCTCCAGCGCATCCTCTAGGGCGCGCAGGGTCTCCATGTCGAGGTCGTTGGTCGGCTCGTCGAGCAGCAGCACGTTGGCGCCGCCCTTCAGGGTCCGGGCGAGGTGGACGCGGTTGCGCTCTCCGCCCGAGAGGGTGCCGACCTTCTTCTGCTGGTCGCCGCCCTTGAACGCGAAGGCCGCGCAATAGGCGCGGGAATTGATCTCGCGCTTGTTGAAATAGATGATGTCGTTGCCGCCCGAAACTTCCTGCCAGACCGTGGCGCTCGGATCGAGGGCGTCGCGCGACTGATCGACGTAGCCGAGCTTCACCGTCTCGCCGACCGCGATCTTGCCGCCGTCCGGCGTCTCCTGGCCGGTGATCATCTTGAACAGGGTGGTCTTGCCGGCGCCGTTCGGCCCGATCACCCCGACGATGCCGCCGGGCGGCAACTTGAACGACAGGTCTTCGATCAGCAGGCGGTCGCCGAACGCCTTGTTGAGGTGCTCGAACTCGATGACGTTGTTGCCCAGCCGCTCGTCGATCGGGATGACGATCTGCGCGGCGGCGTCGACCTTGTTGTTCTGCTTGGCGACCAGCTCCTCGTAGCGGGTGATGCGGGCCTTCGACTTCGACTGCCGGGCTTTGGGCGAGGCGGCGATCCACTCCTGCTCGCGCGTGATCGAGCGCTGGCGGGCCATGTCCTCGCGGCCCTCCTGCTGGAGGCGCTTCTGCTTCTGCACCAGCCAGGCCGAGTAGTTGCCCTCGTACGGGTAGCCCCGGCCGCGATCGAGCTCGAGGATCCAGCTGGTGACGTTGTCGAGGAAGTAGCGATCGTGGGTCACGATCAGGATCGCGCCCGGATAGGTCTTCAGGTGGCCTTCGAGCCAGTTCACGGTCTCGGCGTCGAGGTGGTTGGTCGGCTCGTCGAGCAGGAGCAGCTCCGGCTCCCACAGCAGCAGCTTGCACAGGGCCACGCGACGGCGCTCGCCGCCCGACAGGGTCGCGACCGGCTGCTCGTCGCTCGGGCAACCCAGGGCCTCCATGGCCTGATCGACCTTGGAATCCAGCTCCCAGAGGTTGGCCGCCTCGATCTTGTCCTGGAGCGCCGTCATCTCGTCGGCGGTCTCCTCGGAATAGTTCATGGCGAGTTCGTTGTAGCGGTCGAGCAGCGCCTGCTTCTCGGCCACGCCCTCCATGATGTTCTGGCGGACCGACTTGTTCGGGTCGAGCTGCGGCTCCTGCGGCAGGTAGCCGACCCGGGCGCCCTGGGCGACAAAGCCCTCGCCGGTCCACTCCGTGTCGATGCCGGCCATGATCTTGAGCAGGGTCGACTTGCCCGAGCCGTTGATGCCGAGCACGCCGATCTTGGCGTCCGGGTAGAACGACAGGTTGACGTCCTCCAGGACTTTCTTGCCGCCCAGGTAGGACTTCGTGAGTCCCCGCATGTGGTAGATGAATTCGCGAGCCATCGCGGATCGTCCTCGGCGCGTTGTTCGGGGCTGCGCGGTGCGTGCCAGCGGCACGGGTCAGGTCCGGGGCCTTGGACCCGTCCTGTACGCGCGTTCCCCACGATATAAGAATGTCGCCGACCGAGTATCAGGCCCGCCCGGTACCGGCAAGGACGCCGGGCGGGCCGACCGCGGCTCAGGCGAAGGGATTGGCCACGGATTTTGGCACCGCGTCCGGCGCCTCGGCCACCACGTCCGGCAGGTCGCCGGCCTCCAAGGCCTTCACGATGGCGTCGAGGGTGGCCTGGAGCAGGCGCGCCTGCGCCAGGCCGGCCTTGTCCCTGGTGAGGTCGAGGGCGCCGTGAAGGGCGATTCGGTCGGTCCCGTTCTCGAAGCTCAGGGCGCCGATGGTGCGGACCGACGCGTCGTCGGCGAAGGGCTCGAAGGCACCCGCCTTGGGTTTCCGGCGGCTCGGCTTGTCCTCTGGCATGGTCCCTCTCAGAAGATCGATCGCAGCAGGTCGCGCAGGACCTTGCGCGCGGCGCGGTGAAGCTCGTGGCCGAGCCAGTCCTGCCAGCCCTGCTCGGGCCGGGGGCGGTGCCCCTCCGAGCGCGCCCCGGCACGGGGGTCCGGCAGGGTCATCGCGCTGGCTCGGGCGGCGGGCGGCAGGGCCGGGAACACATCGATCCCGGCCTCGCGGGTGAGGTCGTCGATCGAGACGGCGCGCCAGTCCCGGGCGGCGTCGTTGCGGGCGAGATAGGCGCCGGCCTCGCCGCTGGCCGGGTCGTAGAGCGCCTTGAACAGCTGGGTGGGCACCAGCACCCCGCCCTTGATCTGCTGGACCGCGGCCCCGGAGAAGATCACCCCGGTGACGACGAAGAGCGCCCCGCGCCGGCTCGCCAGCCGCCGGGTGCCCTCCTCGATGTCGGCCCAGAGCCCGCGGTTGAGCGCCCGGTCCTGTGGCACGATGTTGGCCAGGCTGAACGATTCGGCCTGGGCGGTCACGGTGGGCATGTCGCCCGCCGGGGCGAGGTGGCCGCGGTCGAAGCCGCTGCGGACGTAATCCTCCAGCGATGCGCGCTCGGCATCCGGCAGCCGCGCCTCCTCGTGGAACGCGTCGTCGCGGGCGACCGCGCGGGCGTCGGCGACGCTGGCCCGGGTGAGGTGCTCGGCGGAATAGAGCGGCGTGCGCGTCACCCCCGAATGCAGGACTGCGAAGGCCTCGAAGCAGAGTGGCACCGTGCGGGCGGCGAGCTTTGCGTTCGTCAGGACCGGCGCGAGCCCGCCGGCGAACAGGGCCGGGCAGGTCTCCTGGGATCGGGCCGGCGCCGACAGGGCGAGGACGGCCAGCGCGGCGGCACACCCCCCCCGGGGCAGCGCTACCAGCATACCCGCACCCGCCGGGGACCCTCCGGGGTCGGACGGTCGCGCCACGCGCAGGGGCGGCCGAGGCTCCCCGTGAAGGGCCGGGCGTCGCGGTCCGGACCGCCGGGCTGGACCCGCGGCGGGCAGGCGCCCAGGAAGTTGCACGGGAAATCGAGGTTGCCGTCCGGCGGTCGAGGACTGGCGTAAGCTTGGCCGGCAAAAGCTTGGCCGGCGGGGGTAATCGCCAGCATGAGCAGAATGATGCACAGACGAGCCGGGCTCAAGAGCGGACCTCATGTGGCGGTAAGGGCACGTGACTGGAAAAAACGCCGGTCGGACATTGATCGCGCCGCCGATCGTTCGTACGTGGCACTATCATGACAGCGACGGTCGGGTCGGTTCTAGCATGAACGCGTGCCCACCGGGTGCTGGCGTCGTGACGGCGAGACCCCTTTTTCGGAAGCCCGCGTGACGGGGCCGTTACCACACTCGAACGAGCGGATGCTTCCCTTGGCGATATCCTCTGACCACGCGGCGTTGCTCGACCGTATCCCGGAGCCTGCGGCGCTCCGGCAGCTTCCCGAATCCGAGTTGCAGGCGGTGGCGGACGCGGTGCG